>WFUI01000040.1 GCA_015485035.1 Mariprofundus sp. | reverse complement strand
TTTATCCGTTCAGGCCGCTCATATGCCATCACCTGTCGTGCTGGATTCACTGAGCATCAGCCCGGCATGGGCATCGCTGTTCACTGGTATAGCTGCTGCCAGCGTGCATGCCGAGATGATGGATCAGTCAGCTGAGGCTGTGCTGGCCTGGCAGGGTGGTCATATAGTTATCCATGACCTAAATGCAGTGCTCGAAGTGGTGGCGCTTCAATCGTACTGGAAGCAACGGTTGCCATTGCCTGTTGATGCCGGTGGCCAGCTGAGATTCTCGGGGACTATGCAATTGGATGCGGTCAGCGGGTTGCCTGTAACGGGACAGCTTAAGGTGCGATGGCAACAGGCTACAGTCCTTTGCCCATGTTTGATAAACCCCTGGGGGATTACCAGCTGACATTGAACACTGCAGAAAATATCCCCGGTCATTGGCAATGGTTGCTTACAGGCGGCACTGTTGTGGCTCTGTCCGGTTCAGGTCAGCTTGATCTGTCCGGAACATTACCGCAACAGTGGACGATCAATGGGCGTGTGCAGATACAGGCCGCGCCTGAAGCCAGGGCGCTTGCTTCCATGCTGGGCAATCAGGCAAAATCATTCAGTATTTCCGGTGAGCTGTTCAACGTTCGGGTGCAGCCAGTGTCGCACAAACCTGTATGATGCATAGAACGTGATGATCATGACAAACTTTGACACATGGTCATTCTATTTCTAAGCTGAGGGAACATGAAAATAGATGGAATGACAACGACTTATGGTATTATCGGTTGGCCGGTGAAGCATTCGCTTTCACCGTTGTTTCAGGCCCGTTTTTTAGACCAGAACAATATCAATGCAGTTTATCTTCCCTTTGCAGTGCCACCTGAATTGCTGTCACAGGCTGTTGAGGGTTTATGGGCGCTGGGTGTGCAAGGTTTTAATGTAACGGTTCCACACAAGGAACAGGTTTTCCGGATGGTTGAGGCGGATGCTGATGCCTGCCGAATTGGTGCGGTGAATACGGTACGACGGGGTGAAAACGGCTGGCAGGCGACCAATACGGACTGGCGCGGCTTCAAGGCTGTCATCGAGGGACTGGGGGTAGATATCGGGGGAAAGCAGATCCTGCTGTTCGGTGCTGGTGGTACTTCCCGTGCGGTGTTGCATGCACTCAATGAACTGAACCCCGGCAGCATCAATATCTGTAATCGTAATCCGGATCGTCAGGCTGCATTGATTGCGGCGGCAAAAGAATCATATCCGAAGCTGAACTGCGAGCCGCTACCCTGGCAGCAGGATGCTGTGACTGGCGCTTGCCGGGATTCTGTATTGTTGATCAACACAACCAGTATCGGGTTGCAGCAGGGACAGGGTTTCCCATTTATATTATCAGGACAGGGAGTCGCTATAGATGCGGTCTACCGGCCGGATGGAAAAACCGCTTTTAGCGAGGCGGCACATGAAGCCGGTCGATTATGCGTGGACGGGTTACCCATGCTGATTGCGCAGGGCGCTGCCGCATTTGCCTGGTGGCACGGGTGCGATAGGCCCGATTGCAACCGGACATTGATACAGATGCAGACTTCTCTAGGCCGTGAAATAACCGGCTTGTCGGGTTGGGGACGTTCCGGGTGAGTCACTCGCGACTGGGGGATTTGCTTCTCAGGCATCAGCGTATTAGCCGGGAACAGCTGGATATGGTGATGCGGGAAGCGACCCTGCACGGTGATAGCCTGACCTCCCAGCTGGTACGGCAGAATTTTTTTAAAGAACGGGAACTGGTTGAGTTTCTGGCCAAGACATACGGTTGTCCGATTGTTGATCTTGATCAGGTCGAAATAGATGAGAATGCGACAACCATTCCTGTGAATATATTGCGCAAAAATATGGCGTTGCCACTGAAGCGCAAAGGCAACAAGCTCAAGCTTGCCGTAGTTGACCCGTATGATATCAACAGTCTTGATGAAATCGCATTTATCAGCGGTTGCAAAATTGATGTGGTGGTTGCGGCGGAAAGTCAGTTGAACCAGAAACTGGCAGAACTCAGTGATACCGATGCACATTTGCAGCAGGTGATGGCTGATCTGGGAGCGATGGATGTCGAGGTTCTGGACACTACCGAAGATGACATCGATGAATATTCACTATCTGCTGAAATCGAGACAGCACCCATAGTCAGACTGGTCAATCTGATTTTGATGGATGCAATCAAGCGTGGTGCTTCGGATATTCACCTTGAGCCTTATGAAAAAGTGTTGCGTGTGCGCTATCGAATTGACGGGGTGTTACACGAAATTATGCGGCCGAGCCTAAGTATGCGTGATGCTATTGTATCCAGGCTGAAGATTCTGGCCCGACTCGATATCTCCGAGCGCCGTGTGCCACAGGATGGACGCATCAAATTGCGCCTGTCCCGAGCCAAGACGGTTGATTTCCGGGTTTCAGTGTTGCCGATGCTGTTTGGTGAAAAGGTGGTGATGCGCTTGCTGGACCCGTCCAGTTTACAGCTGGATATGACCAAACTGGGTTATCCTGAAGAGTCGCTGACGAGGTTGAAGCATGCTATTCACCAACCCTATGGTATGGTGCTTGTAACCGGCCCGACCGGTTCGGGTAAAACTGTCAGTCTGTATTCTGCCGTGGCCGAGTTAAACCAGCCAGGCGTGAATATCTGCACGGCAGAGGACCCGGTCGAGTTTAATTTTATGGGTATCAACCAGGTCAATGTGGATGTGGATGTCGGGCGAACATTTCCAGCCGTATTGCGTTCTTTCATGCGCCAGGATCCGGATATTATTTTGATCGGCGAAATACGTGATTATGAAACAGCAGCGATCGGTATCAAGGCCGCCCTGACCGGACATCTGGTGTTGGCGACACTGCATACCAATGATGCGCCGTCCACCATGACGCGCCTGATTAATATGGGGATCGAACCATTTCTGGTGGGATCAGCCGTGAATATGGTTTCTGCCCAGCGGCTGGCGCGACGTATTTGCCCGGATTGCAAATCGCCTGAAAGGATTCCGGCAGCCGCACTGCTGGATGCCGGCGTGCCGGAAAATGAGCTGAGCCATTTTCATCCGATGCACGGTGCAGGTTGTCCGACATGCAACGGCACTGGCTACAAGGGCAGGACAGGTATTTATCAGGTTATGCCGGTTTTTGATGAAATCCGCGAAGTGATTTATGCTGGCGGGGACTCGGATCGGATCAATGCCATCGCCATGAGAAAGAATGTCAAAACGTTGCGTATGGCAGCGCTGGAAAAGGTGAAAGCTGGCGATATTTCACTTGAGGAGTGCCTGCGGGTGACGGCGGAGGACTAACATGAAACAACAACGCGCCTGCATGGTTTTTCCCCGCTCTCATAACATTTCGTACCCCGGGGTGAAAAAACCATGGGCGGCAGGGTGAAAAACTGATGGCGACTTTTATATGGCAGGCAAAAAACAAACGGGGTATGGCGGAAAGCGGTGAGATAGAGGCACCCAACCGTGAAATTGCTGTGGCGATTCTGCGGCGAAAAGGCCTGGTTGATGTTAAAGCAAAGAAAAAACCGATTGAAATCAATCTTTTCCCCGAGAAAGCCAATGACAAGGATATATCCATTTTCTTCCGTCAGCTTGCCACCATGATCAATGCAGGCCTGCCTCTGGTACAATGTTTTGAGCTGGCCGAGCGAGGGGCTGAAAAAAAAGCCATGGTCAAGTTGCTGGGTGACGTTCGCCAGAGTCTCGAGGATGGCAATCCACTGGGTGAAACCATGCGCAAGTTTCCTGATGAGTTTGATCGTCTCACATGTGCCCTGGTTGAAGCAGGTGAGCAGGGCGGTATCCTTGATTCTATACTGTTAAGACTTTGCACGTATAAGGAAAAAGCCCTCAGTCTGAAGGCAAAAATAAAATCCGCCATGGTGTATCCGATTGCCATTCTTGTCGTTTCATTCATTGTGACTGCCATTTTGATGATTTTCGTTATTCCGGTATTTGGTGAAATGTTTGCCGATTTCGGAGCCGATTTGCCGATGCCCACCCAGATTGCCATTTCGATATCCAATGTTTTTGTAGCATATTGGTATCTTATTATAGGCGCACCGATAGCGATGGTGTTTGCTACCCGGGCTGTATACAAGACGCCCAAAGGGAGATATCAGCTGGATAAGTTGCTGCTTTCACTACCTATCCTGGGTGATGTGTTGCGCAAGGCTTCCGTGGCCCGTTTCTGCAGCACCTTTTCCACGCTGACAGCTGCCGGTGTTCCTATTCTGGAATCACTGGATACGGTGGCGGAAACATCGGGTAATGTGGTCATAGAGAAAGTCATCATTTCATCCAAGGAGTCTATATCGCAGGGCCAGACTCTTACTGCACCGCTGGAAGAGAGTAAAATTTTTCCTTTGATGGTAACCCAGATGATTTCTATCGGCGAGCAGACAGGCAGCCTTGAAGAAATGCTGGCTAAAATTGCTGAATTTTACGAGGAAGAGGTCGATACAGCCGTGGATAATATGCAACAGTTAATGGAGCCTTTGATCATGGCGTTTCTGGGGGTTGTTATCGGTGGCCTGGTCATATCCATGTACCTGCCTATCTTCAAGATGGCTTCCATCGTTTGATCTTTGCAGACAAGGTTTCGTTCGTTGATCTCCAGTTACCATGCCGTGATTGTTTGAGCTGATATGCGTTTGATTTTTTATCGTGCACTGGCTGCACTTGCGATTGCTGTTGTCGTGGCAATCTGGATTTATCCTACTTTGTTGCCGATACAAAAACAGTTGATGACGGCCTCAGGGATCCTGTTCCTGATCTTGCTATTGCTACAGTCGGTTCTGATTGTCAGCCGGATTCCTGAAAACAGACAACGGGTTTTCCAGTACTCATCTGACATCATGCTTTCCAGTCTGTTGATTTTCTCCAGTGGTGGTTTGTTCAGTCCCTTCTACCTGTTGTTTGGTTTGATCATTATTGCATCAGGCACACATGCTGTCCGGTTGCTTCCGCTTGCGATGAGCACGCTGGCATGTGCCGGATATTTGGCTGCCGTGTATGGAGATGCCTGGTTTGTGCATGGTTCAGATTTGGATACACAGCAGGCATTGTATGTATTGTTACAGGTATCCGTGCTGATGCTGATTGGTAGCGTTATGGCTTATATTGCCAGGCACCACGCCAGCCTGCGTGCAAGCAGTGACAAGATTGTTCGCCAGCACAGAAGACTCAAGGATATACACGATAATATTATGGCCGAGATGAGTGAGGGTGTTATTGTTCTGGACAGTACCTTGCATGTCAGTGACATGAATGAATCGGCAATTGCCCTGTTGGGGAAAGAGTCAATTGACTCGCTACTTTCTATTTCTGTCCTGAATGCTTTTTTCTGCAAACCGTTACTGCCGGAAGTTCAATGTGAATATGATAACCATGGGCGTATCTTACTGTTGACCGTCCGTAAATTAACCCCGGATCATGATGCAGCATGGTTGCTGACACTGGTGGATATTTCCGAGATCAGGCATCTTGAGAAACAGTTGATTCAGCAGGAAAAAATGGCACTTCTCGGTAAAATGTCCGCCATTTTGGCTCATGAAATCCGCAATCCGATTCATACGATGGCTCAGGGACTGGAGATCATGGCTCGAACACCTGAAAGCAATGTCGATATTCAGGGTATTCTGCATGATGAAATGATGCGTTTAAACAGACTGGCCAATATGATGCTGGAATATTCCAGGCCACTGCACCCGGAACCTGTTCAAACCTATATGCCGGAAGTGATCAGATCATCCCTGAATCAGATGGATATTACAGGATGCAGAAAGGTGAACAGTCAATGTCTTGTGGATGAATTGCTGATAGACAGCGACCATTTCCGGCTGGTGCTGGATAACCTGTTATCCAATGCGCTGGCTTACCGATACCCTGATAGTAATGTCACGGTTTACCTGGATGCAGATGACATGTTCTGGATGCTTCGTGTTGACAATGAAGGTGAGATCCCGGCTGCTATTCGTGACAAACTGTTTGAGCCGTTTATCAGCAGCTGTTCGAATGGCATAGGTCTGGGGCTGGCGACCGTGCAACAGGTTTGCATCGCCAATGACTGGACGGTTGAATCCAGTTTTGAAAATGGAAAGGTTCGTTTCACAATCAGTGGATTACTGCAACCGGTTATGGAGCATGTGAAAGGCCATCATCCAGATGAGGAGGAAAGTAAGGTGGAAAATGGCTGAAATTTTACTAGTCGAAGATGAGGCGAACGCCCGCAAGATACTTTCACTGGGGCTGGAGTTGCAGGGGCACCGGGTATGCGTATGTGCTTCGCCCGGAGAAGCTGACAGGCAGTTGCAGACCAGGACGTTTGATGTGGTTTTGACCGATTTACGAATGGAAAATCGTGATGCGGGTCTGGAAGTTATCGATATGACCAGAAAACAGCAGCCGCAGGCAAGGGTGTTGTTGCTAACTGCTTATGCAAGCGCTGATACGGCAGTCGCTGCCATGAAGCAGGGGGCGTTTGATTACCTGACCAAACCGGTATCGAGCGAAGAACTGGCATCAGCAGTTGAGCGAGCTCTATTTGATGCGGCATCCGATAACAATGAATCCGGTCGTAGTAGTAAACGTAAATTTGATCCGGGGTCGGAGCAGCCCTCCGTGGCTACTGCTGCGGGGGAAATGCTGATGGGGGAATCCGAGCCCATGCAGCGGGTAAGGGATCGATTAAAACGATCCGCAAATTCTGATTTTACAGTATTGATTTCAGGGGAGTCAGGAACCGGCAAGGAACTGGCAGCGCGGATGGTGCATGCTTATTCCAACCGAGCCAAGGGTGTTTTTATTCCCGTGCATTGTGGGGCTATACCTGACGGGTTGTTTGAATCCGAACTGTTCGGACATCGCAGGGGGGCATTTACCGGGGCTGAGTTTGATCGTGCCGGTCTGATTGAATCGGCCAATGGCGGCACCCTGTTTCTTGATGAGGTGGGGGAGCTGCCTTTATCCGTCCAGGTCAAACTGCTGAGGGTATTGCAGGATAAACGGGTGCGCAGGGTCGGTGAGGACAGGGAACATGATGTGGATGTACGCGTGATTGCTGCCACCAACCGCGATCTGGAAGCTGAAGTGAAGCGGGGAAATTTTCGTGAGGATCTGTTTTTTCGCCTGAATGTTGTGCCGGTGCATATGCCGCCATTAAGGCAGCACAAGGAAGATATTCCTTTGCTGGCCAGGGCAATAGTACGTCAATATAGCGAGGGGCGTTCACGCTTGACCGATGACTGTTTGCATAAACTGGTGTCATTGCCCTTTATGGGCAATGTGCGGGAGCTGGAGAACCTGTTGCAGCGCATGTTGGCACTGGCTGAAACCAGTGAATTGGATATCAAGTTGCTGGCTGAGGTGTATTCCGGTGTGCCAGCCGGTTCGGATGTGTCGCTGGACAGCATGCAGAAACAGGAAGGTGATCTGGATACATGGGTGGCTGGGATTGAACAGCAGTTGATTGATGAAGCGCTTGCCAGAACCGGTGGTAATATTACCAAAGCTGCTAAAGAACTGGGGATAAGCTTTCGTTCGCTCAGGTATCGGCTGAAAAAGACATTCCCTTCAAATGAGGAAGTATGACAGCAGTTGTCGCACTGTCTGCCATCGTCGGTTTAATTGTTGGAAGTTTTGCCAATGTCTGCGTATACCGGATACCACGGCGTGAATCGGTCATGTTTCCCGGCAGTCATTGTCCCGCATGCCATCATGCCATTGCTGTATATGATAATATTCCGTTGTTTTCATGGCTGATGCTGGCAGGGAAATGCCGTCATTGCAGGGCTCCGATTTCATGGCGGTATCCGCTGCTGGAACTGGTGATGAGTGTAAGCTGGGGCTTGCTGGCCTGGCATTTCGGAGCAGTGCCCGAGCTGGTTGTGGCATTATGTCTGTTTTTTCTGCTTTGGGTGCTGAGTTTTATTGATCTGGAAACAGGGCTGTTGCCCAATGTCCTGACCTACCCGGGCATTGCTCTCGGGCTGTTTTTTTCCTGGTGGTTGGGGAACTGGCAGGACGCTCTGATCGGGGCAATAGCCGGTTATGGTATCTTCTGGTTGATCGCCCGTCTGTTTTTACGTCTGACCGGGCGTGAAGGCATGGGTTACGGGGATTTTAAACTACTGGCTATGCTGGGCGCTTTTATGGGTTGGCAGGCTTTGCCCTTTATTATTTTTGCCTCATCTGTGGTTGGTACGTTTGCAGGGCTTATCATTCTGTTGCTGGCAAGGCAGGGCTTACGCGCCGAGATTCCATTCGGCCCGTATCTGGCTGCTGCCGGTATGGTCTGGTTTGTCTGGGGCAGTGAGGTATTGGCGTGGTATCTCGGTTTGGCCGGTATGAACACATGAGTCCGCATCGTATCGGTTTGACCGGTGGGATTGGTAGTGGCAAGAGCACGGTGGCCGGCATCTTTGCGGGTCTGGGAGTTCCGGTTCTTGATCTGGATAAGGTTGGCCAAACGGTGGTTCAAATCGGCAGTTCGGGATTAGAGCAGCTGGTCGATGCCTTTGGTACGAATATCCTGAATCATGATGGCTCATTAAACAGGAAAGCCTTGGCTCAGTACTGTTTTCAGGATGCCGCCCGGACAGCAAAACTCAATGCGATTATGCATCCGTTGATTTGGCAGGCCGAGGAGAACTGGCTGAGCCAGCAACATGGCGATTATGTTATTATCGAGGCATCAGTATTGCTGGAGTCCGGCAGTGCAGGTCGCATGGATGCTGTGATTGTGGTGCTTGCCAACCTGGCGTTGAGACGCAAGCGGGTACTGGCCAGGGGGGACTGCAGCACGGAAGAATTTGATGCGATTGTTGCACGGCAGTGTTCAGATACAACACGACGCGAGGCTGCTGATTTTATGATCATCAATGAAGGAAGCCTGGCACAACTGCGACAGCAAGTTTTCGATATAGAACGGTTGTTGCAAAGGAAGTATCATGTGAATTAAGCCAGCCCGGTTTAAATACATTGATTGGGTAGAAGTATATTTTTACCAGGATGGTCATAACCAGAAATATGGAGTACATTCGGGGTTGACACAGAATCCGGATGCATTTAGAAATCCGTTCGTTGCCGTGGGATCTCCCGGCGTTCCGGTTGCCAATTTGGACTGGTTATGAGTCAACTTATCGTCAGCCGTTATATTGTTAAGCCTTCATTCGTTGTCACCCGTTATTTGTATCAGTGCATACTATGATTTCTACCACTGAACGTATCTATTATTTGGAGTATTCTTAATGTCTCAGGAAAGTGAAACACCACAGGAAGTGGCAGATTCGGTAACACCTGCTGAAAGCGGGGAGGCCATAAAACCTCGTCGCCGTGGTCGCCCGCGCAAAGTGGTGGAAAGCCCGGCAACTGATCCGGTTGATTCAAAAGAAAGCCAGCCGGAAAAAGCACCGGCTGAGGATAAACCCCGTCGTCGGGGTCGTCCTCGCAAGGTTGTTGTTGATAGTCAGGACAGTGAAAGCAAGGAAGTTGCCGCTGAGTCAGCTTCAAAAGAATCACCTCAGGCGAAAGAACCAACTCAGGAAGCAAGTCAGGAACAGCCACGTCGCGGGCGCTGGAAAAAAGGTGAACGTAATAATAACAAACGCGGGCGCCGTGATGACTCAGAAGAGAAAATTTCCGATGAAATGGAAGGTATCACACTGCACCTGAAAGAAATTTCAGCCAAATCTCCAACCGAACTGCTGGAGCTGGCCGATTCGTATGATATCGATAATGCAGCGGGTATGCGCAAGCAGGAACAGGTATCCGCTATTCTGCGTGCTCATGGTCTGCGCGGCGGCACGATTTACAGTGAAGGTGTACTCGAAATTCTGCCGGACGGTTTCGGTTTCCTGCGTTCTCCTGATGCCAATTATTTGTCCGGCCCGGATGATGTCTATGTCTCAGGTCATCAGATTCGCCGGTTTTTCCTGCGCAAGGGTGATACCGTAGCCGGAGAAATCAGGCCACCGCGTCGGGGAGAAAAGTATTTTGCCCTGAAAACGGTTGATACCACCAATGGAGAATCGCCGGAACAGGCCCGCACCAAGGTATTGTTTGATAACCTTACGCCGTTATATCCGAATGAGCGCCTGCATATGGAAATCGAGAATCCGGCCAAAAAGGATATGACCGGGCGTATTATTGATATCGTTTCCCCGATTGGTAAAGGTCAGCGCGCCTTGCTGGTTGCACCGCCACGCACGGGTAAAACAGTTATGATGCAGTCGATTGCGCACTCCATCGAGGCCAACCATCCGGAAGTGGAATTGATGGTATTACTGATCGATGAACGTCCGGAAGAAGTGACGGATATGAAGCGCTCGGTGAACGGGGAAGTAATTTCCTCCACCTTTGATGAGCCGGCCCAGCGTCATGTTCAGGTATCTGAAATGGTGATCGAGAAAGCCAAACGCCTGGTTGAGCATGGCAAGGATGTGGTCATTCTGCTTGATTCGATCACCCGGCTTGCACGTGCCTATAACACGGTGGTTCCATCATCCGGCAAGATTCTCACCGGTGGTGTGGATGCCAATGCACTGCATCGTCCCAAACGTTTCTTCGGTGCGGCCCGCAACATAGAAGGTGGCGGTTCGCTGACGATTATTGCTACAGCACTGGTCGAAACCGGCTCGAAGATGGATGAAGTGATTTTCGAGGAGTTCAAAGGCACCGGCAACATGGAAATCAGACTGGATAGAAAATTAACCGACAAGCGTATTTTCCCGTCTATTGATATTGCGCCATCAGGTACACGTAAAGAAGAGTTGCTGACGCCTCCCGATGATCTGCAAAAAGTGTGGATTCTGCGCAAGATTCTCTCTCCAATGGGCACCGTTGATGCGATGGAGTTTCTGATTGATAAGCTGAGCCCGACCAAAAATAATGCCGAATTCTTTGAACGGATGAATCAGTAGGGGAACGTCGGGGCAGGTAAAAGCAAGGGGGGACTTGCGAAGTGAGTCCCTCCCTGTCCCTGACGCCTAGATTGTATCTTCCATCGCCTCTTCCAGTGCATCCGGTAAGCGATGGAAAGTCGGGATATGGAAATCCCATTGCTTTCCGGATTCGCAAGTGATCCAGACTGTTTTGCAGCCCAGTTCTCTGGCTACCCGCAAATTATCGGCCATATCGTCTACCACCAGTGTTCGTTCAGGGGCAGAGCCTTCTGCCTGAATAAGTCTGGCCAGTGTTTGCTGACATGGTTTGGGGATGTAGTTGTTGAAGCGGATATCGTAGATCATGTCAAAATGATGGGCGATTCCCAGTGTTTCGAGAATCTTCTCGGCATGTTCACGGATGCCATTGGTATGAATGACCTTGCGCGCCGGAAGGCGTTCCAAAGCTGTATCCAGTGCTTTATCCGTGCCCAGAATTTCGTGTGCATTGATATCGTGCACATCCTTCAGAAAGGGTTCGGCATCCATGCCATGATGAAGCATCATGCCACGCAATGTCGTACCGTATGTTTTCCAGTATTGCACGCGCAGTCGGTCAGCTTCTTCACGATCCACGCCCAGTTCGCGGGCTACAAATGCCGTCATACGTTGATCCATCCGCGCAAATACACCGTTATCCGCAGCATAAAGCGTGTTATCCAGATCAATGACAGCTAAATCAAATGGCATGGTGCAATACTACCAGAATGTTCATTGTGAGTAGTGATCGTATGAGTAGTAAGATTTAGGCAGACAAAAAAAGAGGCGGGCATAATGCCCGCCTCTTTTTGATTGTTGATCTTCGTTGTTACGCTTCAGCGTTTTCTTCAAGTAATGCTTTCATGGACAGACGAATGCGACCGTTGCGATCGACATCCAGTACCTTCACGCGTACTTCCTGACCTTCTTTCAGCTCATCGGCCACTTTTTCGACACGGTGATTGGCGATCTGTGAAATATGCACCAGACCGTCTGTACCACCGACAATACGAACGAAGGCACCGAAATCCATCAGCTTGACCACTTTGCCGGTATACACTGCACCGACTTCGACTTCGGCCACGATGTCTTCAATCATCTTCTTGGCGGCTTCACCGGCTTCACCGGTAACCGCAAAGATGGTGATCGTGCCATCGTCAGCAATATCGACCTTGGCACCTGTCTCTTCGACGATGCCGCGAATCACTTTACCACCGGCACCGATCACTTCACGAATCTTGTCGGACTTGATCTTCATGGTGAACATGCGTGGTGCATGGTCGGCAATGGAGTCGCGAGGTTCTTCCATGCATTTGGCCATTTCATCCAGGATATGGATGCGACCGGCATGTGCCTGCGCCAGTGCTTCTTTCATGATTTCACGGGTCAGACCGCCGATTTTGATATCGAGCTGCAGGGTGGTTACGCCTTCACGGGTACCGGCCACCTTGAAATCCATATCGCCCAGATGATCTTCATCACCGAGAATGTCGGTCAGTACGGCATAGCCGTCTTTTTCCAGAATCAGGCCCATGGCCACACCGGCTACAGCTGCCTTGATCGGTACACCGGCATCCATCAGCGCCAGAGAGGTGCCACAGACTGAAGCCATGGAAGATGAACCGTTGGATTCGGTGATTTCGGATACCGAACGAATGGCATAACCGAATTCTTCCATGGATGGCAGCACAGCTTCCACACCACGGCGAGCCAGGCGACCATGGCCGATTTCACGACGCCCCGGAGGGCCCATGCGACGTGCTTCACCGACGGAATACGGCGGGAAGTTGTAGTGCAGCATAAAACGCTGTTTGGCCACGCCTTCGAGAGATTCGGTCATCTGCATATCAGATTCGGTACCGAGTGTGATGGTCACCAGCGCCTGTGTTTCACCACGGGTGAACAGGGCTGAACCATGGGTGCGTGGTAATATGCCGGTCTGGCAGTCAATAGCACGAACCTGATCGGTAGCGCGGCCATCAATACGCGGGTTGCCGGCAATAATGGAGCGACGAACCACATTCTTTTCCAGATTTTTCACGGCAGATGCCACATCATTGGATGAGAACTGCCCCGGGTTGTCTTCTGTGCCGGCGAATTTTTCCTGTGCAGCGGCTCTTAATGCTTCGATCTTGGCGGCACGGGCGGATTTATCGACCGTGGCATAGGCTTCGCGTACATCGGCCTCAAAGGCGGCATTGACGGCTTCCTGAACATCGGCGTTACCGGCCAGTTCAACCACCAGCTTCTCTTTGCCGGCCAGTTTGACCAGTTCTTCAATGGCATCGAGTACCGGCTGATATCCTTCCTGGCCGAAGATAATCGCATCGATCATCTGTTCTTCAGAGAGCTCCTTGGCTTCGGATTCGATCATCAGTACAGCATCGCGTGTACCGGCTACAATCAGATCTAGCTTGGAGTCTTCGAGTTCCTGATAGGTCGGGTTCAGCACGAATTCACCATCGATCAGGCCCACGCGGGATGCGGCAATCGGTTCGGCGAACGGCACATCGGAAATGGCCAGCGCAGCGGATACGCCGTTGATGGCAATGATATCCGGATTGGTATATTCATCGGCGGACATGACGGTGGCAATCACCTGGGTCTCGTGAAAATAACCTTTCGGAAACAGCGGGCGGATCGGACGGTCGATCAGGCGGGAGGTCAGTGTCTCTTTTTCAGACGGACGGCCTTCACGCTTGATGAAACCACCGAGAAAACGGCCTGCTGCATAGGTTTTTTCCTGATAGTGAACGGTCAGCGGCATGAAATCCACACCCTGCAATGGCTGCTTGGCAGCGGTTGCAGCAACATGAACAACAACGTCGCCCACCTGTGCCAGTACAGAACCACCGGCCTGACGCGCTACGCGTCCTGTTTCAAATGAGATAGTACGGCCGGCAATTTCGGCCTCTGTTTTTTTAACTTCAAACATAGATATATTCCTTTTTTCGCACATGTCCCTGGCGTGGTGTCAAAGCGACAAAAAGAAAAAAGGCGACCCTTTGCAGGGTCGCCGAAAACTGTTTAGCGACGCAGTCCGAGACTGTCGATCAGGGTGCGATAGCGCCCGAAATCCTTGGACTTCAAATAGTTCAGCAAGTTACGACGCTGGCCGACCATTTTCAGCAGGCCGCGACGTGAGTGATGATCTTTATGATGTTCCTTGAAATGACCGGTGGAGAGCTGATTGATGCGCTCTGTCAGCAGGGCAACCTGCACTTCCGGGGAACCTGTATCGCCTTCATTACGACGAAATTTTTCAATAATTGTGTTTTTTTCTTCCAGCGCCAAAGACATGAACGTTCTTCCTCTTATTTCTCTTTCCTTTTTATAGGGCGGCGAACCATAGCGATAGCTAAAGCAGCATGCAAATATTTATTAACCAGATGTCCGTGTTGCCCATTCAACCCGGTCGATTCAAACAAGTAAAACAAGACCAGGCAGCACCAGCTGCTATCAGGTTCACTCTTTCTTGTTTTTCAAACGCAGCAGTCTTGCGGTTGGGAAACAAGAAGGGGTAATGTCTCTATAAAGAGGTAATCAAAAAGGTAATGAATCGGATTCAACTCACAGCGAGAGAGAATAAGCAAGATCAGACAGTGGCACCTTTTTGATTGCACCAGCGCATTAGAAGATCGGCACACTCCTGTAATGGCTTCCATGCTGCCGGTGGTTCTACCCACCAGCGGAATTGCGAACGATTAAATCCAGATATAATGGTAAGCGTCCATAGTTCTCCATCACATCCATCTATGCCAGTTGGCAAAGGTGGCAATCTGCATGCTTCGAGTATTTCGATCAGATGGATAATATCCTTTCGAGATATCGTTCTTGATTTTGTTTGGTTTGACTGCGAATAAACTGCTCCGTTGGAGTCATACCTTTTATCAATACACTTCAGCGAGAGTTCATCATTTGTTTCTTCACTTACAGACAAAACGATTTTTATCGAACCATCCCAGCAACTCTCTTTCTTCAAGCGAATTTCATCAAATGGCAATGACATTATGAGACTGAACGTTCCTGGTTCAGCTTGAACAGCCTTGCGAGGATTTCTTCATCGGGCATATCGGGGGTGTAGTCATCCCAGCCGTAGGCGGCGGCTACGGCGGTATCGAGTTCTTTGTGGATATTATCCAGCCATGCGGGGCGGGCATTGTAGAGATTGGTTAGGGTGCGCTTTTTCAGATCGGCTTCATGGCCGGGTTTGGTGATGATGCGATCAGGATAACCGGGAACGACTTCGGGGATGCGCTTGATCCATTCCGGCGGATTTAGCCAGTTGTTGCGCAGTTCATCCAGCCGCTTCGCAGCTTCTGCAATCGCATCCCATGGTTCACCACAAAGGCACGAAGACTCAAAAGAAAAACCGGGTGGGAAGGGGAAGGTTTCAAAGCATGATTTGGCATTGTAAGTCGGGCGGCCTCCATCATTCCCATCGCCATGCATAGATGCATTCGCCAAAGACCACACCTCATGCATTCGTGAAGAAAGAATTCCAAAAGAACAATCATCAGAACGAGCAATGACGTTCAAACGAGTGTCCGGCAATACTTGAATCGGGAGCCAAGCGAAAAAACGATGCTTTGAGACTCTGACGGTTACAATATATCGAGTAACCCCGCTTAATGCTTTTCTAAGCTCTGGCCGTGGCCGCTCATGTAGCCACCATTTTTTATCTTTTCGTTTCGACTTTACAAATTCCAAGACGCGCGCAAAAGGAGATTCATACAAAGAGGCTTCCGACTCAGAAAGATTGCATCCAAAATCAATTATCCATGTATCTGATGCTCTACCAGAAATATCTCGCCCATTTGCCCAAGGTCTAATAATATCACTGTTAGGCTTACCATGAGGGTTTGGTATCAACATCCATTTCCGCGCTAAATCACCGGGAATATCAAACGCACCATATTTTTTTGTTCCTTCAAAACTCATGCCTTTGTTTTCAGAGAGTAGGCTTGCTTGAGTCAGATCAATGCCAGTATTGGCGGTCAAATTAGCCAATACACATTGAACTTCTTTGCCATCAAGTCTTGCCTCTTTTTCCTGACCAAAACACACCAGCGAAACCCGAACTGCGGCTCCATCCACAACCCAAGGTTCATCACTCCATGCATTAAATATAGGAATCTCTTTCATAAGCCGAGATAGCACTTTTTGATTCGAACCCATGCGGATGGATTGGGTTGTCACCAATCCTGCACGACTGGCTTTGCCAGAGACAATATGATCACGCGATTTTTCAAACCAATATGTCACCAAATCAGCCCCACCTGGAACACACCCTTTGTAACAATTGCGCAAGGCAGTGGTGTATTGATCTCCCAATTCACGGCGCATTTTCGAACCGCCCAAAAACGGTGGATTACCAACGATGAACTCAGCCTCCGGCCACTCGGCTTCCATGTACTGTTTTTCCTCTGTGTAACTCTGCGTACTCTGTGGTGAAAGATTTTGATCTTGAATTTCAATCAATGCATCCCGATTCTCAATCGTATCCAGTGGTTCGAGGATGGGTTTCCGATTGGCGTTAAATCCGTGACTGGTCATCCACTGAATCTGACCGATCCAGACAGTGACGCGGGCCAGTTCGGCAGCATAAGCGTTGATCTCGATGCCTTTGACCACTTCCGGGCCGAGTTGTGGCATCTGCATGCCTAATCCCATGCTTTCGGCTTCGAGCAATACACGATGCTCCAAATCCTTCAAATGCATCAGTGCCAGATAGAGGAAATTGCCGGAGCCGCAGGCCGGATCGAGTACACGGACGTTTCTCAAGCGATCCAGATAAGCGCCCAGCAGGCTTTGCACTTTCTGCATGGCTTTCGTGCGTGCGCCTTTGGATTTTGCTTTATTGGCTTTTTCCAGTGCGGGTTCGATTTGTGCTTTGGTTTCATCCCATTCCTGTCTGAGTGGCCTGAGAATCACCGGTTCGATAATCAGCATGATCTTTTCGGCATCGGTGTAGTGCGCGCCGAGCTGGCTGCGCTTGGCCGGGTCTAAACCGCGTTCGAACATGGTGCCGAAAATAGAGGGTTCAATCGAACTCCAGTCCATGCGTGCGGCAATCAGTGTTTGCTTCACGCCTGTGGCGTCCAGCGGCAGGGCTTCGGCCTCATCGAACAGGCCGCCATTGAACCAGGCGATTTCATCGGCACCGAAAAGCCACCTGTATTCATCTTGGCGAATAATTCGGATGCCATCGGTGCGAAACGTTCCGGCGTGTGTTCGCATGCCTCCAGCAGACGCGTGAACAAGCGATCCGGCAGTAATTCAATGTCTTCAGCGAACATGCAGAACAGCAGGCGATTCACGAAATGCGCTACGGTTTGTGGTTC
>WFUI01000039.1 GCA_015485035.1 Mariprofundus sp. | reverse complement strand
TCTGTAGACCGGTCTTGATGCTTTTCAGTGGTTCGCCCAGAGCATGTGATATCAGGCGTGAACAGCCGACGGCACAACCGGCTTCGCACGGTTTGTGGCAGTGGGATGCGGCCAGATCATCAGATGTAGCCTGATCGAGGGGTAAATTTGCACCGGGTTGTTGGCTACACCACTGGATATGACCGTTGGTGTTGATATAGAGGAATTTGGAACCGCCGAGGCATTGCCATGGTTTGCTGAAATCGCCGGATAGCAGGGCGCGAGCATGCTCTTCATATAATTTCATGCCACCCCACAGTTGTTGCTGATCAAACAGTTCCAGATATTGCGGGCCTTGAATGGCGATTTTACCACCGGCCTGATGCAGGAATGAGAAGCTGAACTCAAACGGGAAACCGGCCAGCAGTTGGCGGAAGTCCTCGTATTCTGCCGCCGTTTCCTTAGTCAGTACTGTTTGTACCTTTACCGTAAAATTCGCCTGTTCGGCCAACAGGCGCAGCCTGGGCAACAGACTCTTTAATGATTTCATTGACTGGGCACCGGGATGGATGGAATCGACGCTGATTTGCATCAGGTCGAGGCCGGCAACGTTGAGGTCGGAGATGATATCGGATGTGAGCAGAAAACCGTTACTGATGATGGTAGCCAGATTAGCGCCTTGCTGCTTGGCTTTGATATACGCCACAAGTTGAGGCAGGGCAGGGTGCATGAGCGGTTCACCGCCGAGAATATCATAAATCAGTACACCCAGAGCATCCAGCATATCGATACGTTTGAGCAGGATATCCGCTGACAGGTGGGGTGCGCCTGTCGTATATTCATTGCAATAGGTGCAGGAGAGATTGCAGTTGCGTGTGATTACCAGTTGTGCATATAACGCCTTGTTATCAAGCAGACGTTTGGAGGCATGGGCAATGAAGCGGGCCTTTTGTAGCGGGGTCATATATTCTCTGACCCCGTGGCCTGTTCACTTTGACGGCGTTGCCACAGTCGCTGCCCAATTGAGAGTTGCCAGATAATCAGACCGGGCAGGCCAAGCAGTAATTCACGGATACGTTTACCGAGCGAGAGTGCCAGAGCTGTTTGTGGCGGAATGCCGAGTACGGTGCCGAGAAGCAGGAAGCCGCCTTCCTGAATGCCCAGTGAGGCCGGTATAAGAAAACCGGCTGCGCGAATCGCCTGCCCCAGGCTTTCGAGTAACAATGCCTCCGGGAAACTGACAGGCAAGCCGAGAAAATACATCAGCAGCCATACTTCCCCCGTGCCGAGCAGCCAGCTGAATAAACGCCAGGCAGAAGCGGTGGCCAGTACTTTCTTGCTGCCATAGATTCGTTCAATGGCCATATCCAGCTTGTCGGCACCGCCTGATAGCGATAGCCATTCTATGCCGCCGGCAATGTTCTCCATCATATGAGCCATTTTACCAAAGAATCGTTTGCGCTGGGCGCTGTAAAAGATGAACAGCAATGCAACGAAGATAACCATGCCCAAAGCAATTGCCATGACCAGGGTTGCATCAGGATCCAGTTGCAGCAGTAGCAGAACCAGACCGAGCAGGGTGAACAGAATCTGGGTCATCAAGGTGATGGTTAACTCCACTACGACGCTGGCTCCGGCAGTGGTTCCGGGAACATTGTGGTGCATGATCCAGCGTGCCTTGGCCAGTTCGCCGCCAATCTGGGCGACAGGCAGCAGGCTGTTGATGGATTCGCCAACCCATCGCGCCTGCAACAGGCGGAGCAGTGTTGGCCGATGTTTAGATGGAAACAGGCCACGCCAGCACAAACTGCTGCTCAGCATGGGGATTAAGTGAAATGCCGTGACAATCAGCAGCCCCCAGCCTGCGGCAACAAGAGCTGTTGTAATTTCACCAATGCCTTGCCATACAATAAGGACAATCAGCATCGTGAGGCCAACCATGAAAGCGAATCGGGTGCCTGTTTTCATCGTCATATCGGGTCAGTCCAAATCATTTTCCACGTATTACATAATAAGCAGAATATCTTAGTAACCATGTTGATTGAACCATGTCACAGCATCTTCGAGTGCGGCCTGTGCCGGGCGAGGAGCATATCCCAGTTCGCGCTGTGCTTTATCTGAGCTGAAATACATGCGCTTACGGGTCATGCGGACGCCGTCCACGGCAATGAGCGGTTGTGATGCGCCGGTGATACTTGCCACTGCCTCACTCAGCCATGCCATAGAAAGAGCGCCATAATACGGCATACGAAAGCGCGGCGGTGTACGACCGGCCAGTGCGGCGACCCGAGTCAGAATTTCTTTGAGTGGCAGGTTGTCGCCGCCCAGAATATAACGTTCTCCGGTTTTACCATGCTCAAAAGCCAGCAAATGGCCTTCGGCGACATCATCGACATGCACGATATTGAGCCCTGTATCGATATAAGCCGGCATGCGTCCGCGCATGGTATCGAGCACCATTTGTCCGGTCGGAGTCGGCTTGATATCGCGCGGGCCGACGGGGCCGGCAGGGTTGACGATGATCGCAGGCAGTCCTTGTTCTGAAACGAGTTTACGAACGGCTTCCTCGGCAAGAAATTTAGAGCGTTTATAGTGACCAATCATATCATCCAGCACTGACGGGGTGGATTCATCGGCGGGGGAACTGTCTGCATGCAGGCCTATTGTGGCCACGCTGCTGG
>WFUI01000038.1 GCA_015485035.1 Mariprofundus sp. | reverse complement strand
TTCGATGAAATCAATTATTGCGCCTCCTACGGCTGGATTTCGGGAGAGGAGATCGCGGCTTTCATCCGCGACGAGAAACCCTCATGGATGCACCTGATCCTGACCGGTCGCGATGCGCCGCAAGCAGTTATTGAAGCCGCCGATACCGTGACGGAAATGTGCAAAGTCAAACACGCATTCGACAAAGATATTATGGCAACACAGGGTATTGAATTCTGATGAAAATTCTTTTGGCTCACGGTTCGTCGGATTCCAGACATGTCGAACAGGTAAAAGCACTGGCCTGTAAGGCATCCGATCTGCTGGATGAAGAAATTGGCACTGCATTTCTTGATGATCATGCACTACCGGAAGATGCAACCGTGTTACCACTCTTTCTCGGTCAGGGTAAACATGTCAGCGAGGATATCCCAGGGCTGGTTGCAGCCTCGGGTTGCAGGCTCCTCCCTCCGTTAGCCGACCATGCAGGTGCTATTGCGGACATGGCGATTAGCCAAATGACAAAAGAAACACGGCGCATTAATGCGCTGTTTGTGCTGTATCAGTTTTCCGGATTCGAGAAACTCGCCGCTTCTCTCTATGCCAATATCAAAATATGTTCCAAACATGCGCTGGCGTCACTGCACAGTGAGCCTTCTGTAAGCACGCTGTTGCAGCACTGGCATCAGGAGCAGGTCAAGGCCATTTCCCTGCAGCCGATGCTGTTGTTTGAAGGTAAAAGTATGGACAGACTTCGCGCCATGACAAAGCCATTCGATATCGGTATTGAGCCCGTATTATCCGAATATGATGGATTTTCGGCGTTAATAGCTGACTGTTTGCGGGATGAGGCATGAAACTGGATTCACCACTAAAACACGGAGAAGTCGCACTGGTTGGGGCAGGCCCGGGTTGCGCCAGCCTGTTGACGCTGGCGGCGGCCAGGCTGATCGGCGACTGTGATGCGATTGTCTACGATGCGCTGGTATCCGATGAGGTGATGGCGATGGCCGACGCCTCGGCTGAAAAAATACTGGCCGGCAAACGTGGTGGACGCGCATCCGCCAGTCAGCACGATATTTGCGAGACTCTCATTCGACTGGCCAGGGCAGGAAAACGCATTGTGCGATTGAAAGGCGGCGACCCGTTTGTATTCGGGCGTGGTGGCGAAGAAGTGCGTGCGCTGGCTGCTGCCGGTATCCGATTCCGGATCATTCCAGGTATTACATCCGGCATTGCGGCACCGGCTATGGCCGGGATTCCGGTGACCGACCGCTCGGTCAATGCGACACTGGCATTCCTGACCGGGCATGAAGCCAGTGAAAAGTCCCGTATGGACTGGCAAGCGCTGGCAGAAGCGTTTCCGGTACTGGTTTTTTATATGGGGGCAAGAAATTTACCGGATATTGCCAAACGGTTACTGGAAGCGGGACTTGAGAAACAGACGCCGCTGGCCATTATTCGTAATGCTACGCTGGCCGATGAACAAACTATGGTTGCAACATTGGGAGAAGCGGCCGATGGCAGCATCACAGCCCGTTCACCTTCGATTGTAATTATCGGTGATGTCGTGGCGGAGCGAATGAACTGGAAGGATTCGATATGAAAAAACCACCCATGATACCCTATAAACGCCATGCCATTATGTGCTGTGGCAAGAGCTGCGGCGAAAATATGCCGCTGCTCAATTATCTGAAAGACAAGGTGATCGAGGCCGGCCTCACAGCGGGTGATCCTGATGCCGTTCGAGTTAATCGCGCCGGTTGCCTGGGTGTCTGTGCAGAAGGTCCGATCATGGTCGTTTATCCTGAAGGTGTCTGGTATTGCCATCTCGATGAGGCGGGCATTGATCAAATTGTCGAGGAACACTTTAAAGGCGGGAAGCCTGTTAAAACATTGTCATTTTACCACTATGCCTGAACGAAACACTGGTGAAAGCTGATCCGGCTGTTTAAGCTCCCCCGCAGGGATTGATTCTCTGACGGGGTGGAAGATGCGGCTTCCTGTTTCGGTCATTGTTGTATTGTTGTTCTGGGTGCCGGTTTTGCAGGCAGCTGTTGCCGATGTTTCGCCCCGGGAAACTCTGGTACAGCAGCGAATCTGGTTTCAGCAGGCGCGTGTTGCCTTAAATAAACACGACATGAAACGCTTTGATGAGCTCAAGGCTAAACTGGCTGATTATCCACTGACACCCTATCTCGATATCTGGCAGGCGCGTATTTCCCTGAAACAGGGCAATGATGCGCTGGTAGAGAAGACGCTGACTCAACATGACAATATACCGGAAAGCCGCGATTTACGTAAAGCATGGATCAACGAGCTGGCCAAACGGAAACAGTGGTCGAAGATAAGCGACATCTTTGCCCATTTCCCCAAGCTGGCCAAACGATTGCCGGAAACGGCCATGGTAACCCGCTGGTATACAGGTCACAAAGAAGAAGCCATGCAGCAGTTTTCTGCGCGCTGGCAACAGAATCGTGAAATTTCCCGTTTTTCCAAACCATTGCATGAAGCCTGGCTCAAACAGGGGCATCCTGTTGAGGCTGAAAAATGGATGCGGATTGAAAAGCTGGCATATCGTGGTAGATGGAAAGAGATTCATTCGCTTTCCGAAACGTTTGCAAAGCCACAAAAACAGGCCTTGGCATTTTGGCGGCTGGTTCAGAAAGATCCTGAAAAAGCGCTGCCGCAATGGCATGCGTCTGTACCGGCTGCACTGGGCAAGCTGATTATCCACGACGGAATCAGAAGGATTGCCAGAAATGATGCGGCAGTTGCATGGGATGTGCTGCACCGCTTGCAACCCAAAACAAGGCATATCAAAAAATCTTTCTTTACCGAGCAGGAGCGATATCTGGCCCTGTGGGCTGCCCGGCAACACAGGATAGTGGCAGCCGACTGGCTGGGCGCATTGCCGAAGGCGTATCGCAATGAAGACACACGAGGCTGGCAGACCCGCTTGTATTTATTGCAGCAGGACTGGCGCAAGGCTCTCTCTGCCATTGCCGCCATGCCGGATTCAGAACAGCAACAGAGCCGCTGGATCTACTGGAAGGCGCGTGCATTGGCTGAGAGCGGTAAAGAGAAACAGGCCAAAGCCCTGTTCGGAAAACTGGCTGGTTCGCGAGGCTATTACAGTTTTCTGAGTGCAGAGCGTCTTGGACTACCGCCGCATTTTCATGCAACAGATATTACCGTCTCCGGTGACGTTATTGCCAGTCTTGAGAAAATACCGGCTGTGCGTCGTGCCTATGAATGGTTGCAGCTGGACAAGCGGAATAAAGCGGCCAGAGAATGGTATGCGGCATTGTCAAAATCCGGTGCCGAACAATGGCAGGCAGCAGCTGTACTGGCTTCGCGCTGGGGCTGGCATGATCAGGCGATACGCGGAGCATCCAGAGCGCATCAACACGATGCCTTGTTTGAGCGTTTTCCCGTGGGTTATGAACAAGCCGTGATGGATGCGGCAAAGGAAACCGGGCTGATGCCGTCTTCCATCTGGAGCATTATCCGGCAGGAATCCGCTTTCAATGAGCAGGCGGTATCGTATGTGGGAGCCAAAGGCCTGATGCAGCTGATGCCGAAAACCGCCCGTTATGTTGCCCGTCAACTGAAAATGGGCAGGGGAACTCCGAGGCTGTTTTCACCCGAAGTGAATATCCGTCTGGGTTCCAGCTATCTGGCCGAGCAAAAGAGCCGCTTTGGAAATCTGGCGCTTGCATCGGCTGCATATAACGCCGGACCGCACAGGGTTTCACAGTGGTTATCCCGCTCTCCTTTTGATGCCCCGGAAGCATGGGTGGAAGCTATTCCGTTCAGTGAAACACGCCGATATGTACAGCAGGTGATGGCATTTATTGCTGTGTATGAGTGGCGGCAAAAGAAACCTGCCTCAAGCCTGATTGCCCGTTTGAATGAGCAGGAGCAGAAAGTCAGTATGAATGAAGAGCTGCCGAAAAGCAGGGCTGTCTCTGATGGTGGCAATCGTTGAGCCTGCTTGCTAGCTTGCGCGCCCAATTTAGAATGTGAGGTAAAGACATATGGCATTTGTTGTCACCCAGTTATGTAAAGATTGTGTAGATACGGCTTGTGTTGCCGTATGTCCGGTTGACTGTTTCTACCAGCCCAAAGAAGTTTCTGAAGACACGCCAAATATGCTTTATATTTCTCCGGAAGAATGCATTGACTGTGCCGTGTGCGAACCGGAATGTCCGTGGGAAGCCATTTACCCTGAAGAAGATGTGCCGGAAGTATTCGAGTCGGATATCGAGCTGAATGAGTTGTCCGATACCGACCGTGATGCATTTGAGCTGGCTGAAGTCACTGATCATGAACCACCTTCTGCGGAAGAAGTCGCTGAGAACAAGGCCAAATACGGTCTGTAAGCGCTTTCGATTACAACATCATCAAGCGCATGTGTGGTCGGCCATACATGCGCTTTTTTTATTCCTATGAGCCCAATAAGAAAAACAGCACTGAACGGACTGACATACGACCAGCTGGTTGAGCTCTGCCATCGGGCCGGAGCCAAGCCGGTGCATGCAGAACACCTGATCGCCTCGGTTTTCCGTCGCTATAATCCCGATCTTGGTGCTATTAAAGAATTGCCGAATGTGCTGCGCCGGTATCTGGCCGAGCACACCTGTATCTTTGAGCCGGATTGTACGGCCAGCCAACAGGCCGCAGACGGCACCCAAAAACTGCTGCTGAAAATGCCGGATGGGAAAGAGGTGGAGACGGTACTGATTCAGGGCTCCGGCAGATTGACCCAGTGTATTTCCTCCCAGGTCGGTTGTGCTGTCGGCTGTACATTTTGTCTGACCGCCACGGCAGGTTTGACACGCAACCTGACGGCTGCAGAAATGGTGGCGGAAGTCTTTGCCGGTCAGCGCATCAGCGGGCGCAAGGTGCGCAACCTGGTATTGATGGGCATGGGCGAGCCGCTGCACAATTATGATGAAGTGGCGCACTTTGTTCGTATTGCTACCGATCCGAAAGGCATGGCCTTTTCACCCAACCGCGTCACGCTTTCCACTTCGGGGCTGGTGCCGGCTATTTATCGCATGATTGAAGATACATTACCATGTAATCTGGCTGTATCCCTCAATGCCACTACAGATGAGGTGCGCAATCGTATCATGCCGATCAATCGCAAATATCCGATTGCCGTGCTGATGCAGGCTGTGCGCGATTATATTGCTGCCAGAGGCAACAAACGCGTACTCATTGAATACGTTATGTTGGCCGGGGTTAATGATAGTCCGGACGATGCGGC
>WFUI01000037.1 GCA_015485035.1 Mariprofundus sp. | reverse complement strand
TATGCTGATGGCGGATTACAATGGGGGCCATACGGACGCAGCGGCAACCACGAAGGTATGCCGGATACTGTTTCGGAAGCAGCCCTCGCCGCTGCACGCAGTTATGGCTCTCACCTGATCGAAGTCGCCGGCAAAATAAACACCTAGTGCAAAAAAACAGGGAAGGCGTTTGCCTTCCCCGATCATGTGAGCATATCGCTGTTGTTTATTTCGCTTGCAGGAACAGGTAGGTGAGACCGGCACTTACACCAACACCGGTACTGCCTTCGATAACAGGCTGCAGTGAGATACTCTTGTTGCTGCCGCCAACCAGAACCTGAGCACCTACACCTACGCCCAGGCTGGCTGAAGCACCTGCACCACCGTATTTACCCGCCAGTTTATGGTTCCCTTTAACCACATCCGCTGCAAATACTGCGAAAACAAGCTGTTTTGTTCTGTCATATTTCAAATCAATGCCGAAACCGATACCTGTTTCGCCGACATAGTGCTCGACACCGCTGCCGTCGGTAGACTCGAATTTACATTCGACATCCACCGTTGAATGGATAAGCAGGTTCAAACCTGATTCCGGTACTGCATTACAGGTTAAAATGCCAATTTTGGTTCCCGCTGTTGAATTACCGGCATATGCCGGAACTGTTACCAGTAATACTGCCATCAATACAAGAATCATGCCTGATAAAATATTTCCAACTTTCATAATTTTTCTCCTCTGGCTGATCACGACATCCCTCGTAAGACGCCCATTATTATTATAGACGATTCCAGGTAAAAATCATGACATTTTATTATTTTCCGGTAACCGGTGCATGCGGCGACAAAAGATCGTTCAAGCAATGCTGCCAGCATTCAGCCAGCCCGGGTAATGGCGGAGGATTGATAAAATCCGACAAACTGACAGTGCTGACTTGAAGACCACAGGGAATGATGGCCGCAAACCATCCGGCATCGACGTTTACATTCAGCGCCATACCGTGATATGCCACGCCATGAGTAACTCGAACACCAAACGCAGCTATTTTTCCCTGCCCTGCCCACACACCCGGAAACCCGCATCGACGACCGGAATCCACGCCCAGCGTCTTCAGCGTATCGATACAGGATTGCTCAAGGATATGTACGTACTGCTTCACACCGATTCCACGCTTCCGCAAATGAATCACCGGGTACAGCATAATCTGACCGGGACCATGAAAAGTCATTTCTCCTCCCCGGTCTGAATATACAACCGGGGCCGGAAGCCCGGCACCCGACCGATTGTCGACACCACGTTTTCCGGTCGTATAAACGGGATCATGTTCGCAACTGAAAACCACTTCACGCCCGTGACCATCGGCCACCTCAGCCGCACGCTGCTGCAATAATTCCCAAACAGAACCATATGCCCGTCTGCCCAGCCATCGCTGCTCGAGTGCCCCGTACTCATCACGTGTAGTCATCGGGAAATAATACTATGGGAGGGAAACAGTGCTATTGCTTTATAAAACCTGCTCATGATCCGGATAGAGTGATTCAATCAAATCGGCATGGTATTCGGTGATTTTTCTGCGTTTGAGTTTCAGTGTGGGTGTCAGGAAACCGTCAGCCTGGGTCCATTCGGCATCGACAAATGCAAATCGTTTCACCTGCATATAACTGGGCAGATCGAATTCATCGCTGCGCAAACGCTCGAGCACCCATGATGAAACATCCTGATTGTCTCGCCAGTCTGCCGGCAGAGGTTTCTTCTTGTCCTGCTGCCATGCACGGGCAAGCGCTGTTTCTTCGGGCACCAGCAATGCAGCCACATAGGGGCGATTATCTGCCAAAACCATTGTTTGCAGAAAACACGGGTCCTGATTCAGATGCTGCTCGATTACCGCAGGAGGAACATTTTCTCCATTGGAAAGCACCATCATTTCTTTTTTGCGGTCGACAATGGTGATATACCCCTCATCATCCATTTCCACGATATCTCCGGTATACAACCAGCCATCGGGATCGAAGGCTGCTGCTGTTGCTTCGGGATCATTCCAGTAGCCTTGCATCACCATCGGACCTTTCACCAGCAGTTCACCATCATCTGCCACCTTGATTTCCACACCGGACAGAGCTGCCCCGACCGTCGCCGGTTTAATGTTGCCGGCTACATTTACCGATAATATCGGCGAAGTTTCAGTCAATCCGTAACCGGGCAATACCATAAGATCAGCCGCCAACAAAAAACGGGCAATTTTTGGATGTAACGCCGCACCACCGGAAATAAACATGCGGATTCTGCCCCCCATCTTTTCGCGCAACCTGGCATTGACCACTTTATCGAGCAGCCTCCACACGAATGCTTTGCCGGCTGCCAGGTCTTTGCCCTGCTGTTTTAATTCAAACCGTTCCATGCCCAGCTTTTGAGCCAGATCGAACAGCTTGCGTTTCAAGCCCGGTCCGGCCGCCAGTTTGGCCTGCACTCCGGCATAAATCTTTTCATACAGGCGCGGAACAGAAATCATGATTGTGGGCTGCACTTCCGGCATATCACGCAACAGGGTTGTGACTGCTTCAGCGTAGGCAATCTCGGCACCACAGGCAGTCGGCAGAAAATGGCCGACAGTACGTTCAAAGGCATGTGACGTCGGCAGGAATGACAGAAACAAATCATCGGGAAATACCGCCACAGCGCCAAGCCCCGCTGCCACATCACTAAGCAGGTTGCCATGACTGAGCATCACGCCCTTGGGGTGCCCGGTTGTGCCCGAAGTGTATATCAGCGTAGCCAGGTCGGCCCGATCAGGGCATGGTGCTTCCAGTCGGTTATCCCACTGCACGTCAGCAGAAATAGTCGCGATACTCTCTCCCTCCCCATGGAAAGAGATGAATGGAGTATCCACACTCTCCCGTTTGTATCCTGCAAGCTTGTCCTGCTGTTCACCCTCTTCGACGAAGATCACTGACACATCGGCATCATCAAACACATAACGGACAGCTTCGGGTGGATCGGTAAAATAGGCGGGTACCGTCACAGCTCCCAATCGCAGTATAGCGAAATCGGCAATAAACCATTCCGGTGAGTTATGCCCCAGAATTCCGACCCGATCCCCGGGTTTTATCCCCTTCGACTCAAGCCACGCAGCCACTCTGAGTACCGACTGCTGTACACGAATCCTTGACCATGAGTGCCAATTGCCATCATCCGTCCTGAACCGCAGCATTGGTTTGTCCAGCCAGTCGGGCGGTGTGGCAAACAATAAATCAGGCAGGCATGTGGCCTGTTCCGCCTGTTTCAAACCGATACAGCGGGTCTTATTGGAATTCATGCAACACCTCCAGATTGTCCGGTGCAGTCAATCCAAGTGCTTCGATTTTCTGTATTAATGCAGCTTCATTATATAACCCGAAATGACGCAGCAAACCACCTCGGAAGGGAGGAAATCCGATACCGTAAATAAAGGCAGCATCAAGCTGTTCCGGATCACGCACCACCTGTTCAGACAGACATTGCAAAGCTTCCAGTAACATCGGAATCAAACAGGCATCTTCAATATCCGCAGCCGTCATCACATCAGCAGATGCTGCCATGTCGGCATCAAACTCCTGCTCCTTCACCCGGCCTGAGGGCAAATAAGTGCCCAGTTCAGGGTTCAAAGCACCCTGTTTACCTTTTTCATAGACAAAGAAGCCCTTGCCGGACTTTTCACCCAGCAAGCCGGCCTCAACCATCCTGTCGAACCACCCCGGCATGGGCTGTTGATGCTCAAAAGCTTCGGCAAGGTGAGCGCCAACATGATGGCAAATATCCAGCCCCACCCGGTCAGCCAGCTCAACCGCACCCATTGGCATACCGAATCGCTTCAGCACCCCATCAACATGTTCGGGTTTCTGGCCGGCTTCAAGTAATTTCAGTGCGGCCACCATGTATGGCATCAGACAACGATTAATCAGAAAGCCGGGGCGATCCGCCACGATAATCGGATACTTGCCCCATGAAGTCGCCAGTGCACAGGTTTTATCCAGTGTATCAGCTGTCGTTTTTTCACCGGCAATCACTTCAACCAGCGGCATTTTCGGAGCCGGATTAAAAAAGTGCATGCCTGCAATACGCTCCGCATTGGCACGCCGGTGCTGCATATCTGAAATCGACAGGGATGACGTGTTGGACAGCAACAACGTCTCTGTCGATACATATTTTCCGACTTCAGCCCATAATTTGCGTTTGATCTTGATGTCTTCCAGTACCGCTTCGATCACCACATCGACATCACGCAGACCACTGTTGTCCAGTACCGGCCTGATCCGATTCAGGCGTTTGCTATCCGTCCGCCCCCGGCGGGTCGCCAGTCGTCCGATTCCTTTCATACCACGCGCCAGTGGTTCGGCAGCTACTTCATGCAGATCCACATCCATCGTTTTCGATGCCACCCAGGCAATACCGCCACCCATCACACCGGCACCGTACACCGCTGCTTTTTTAAACCCGGCCACTGCCTTGCGACCTCGCTTGGCAGCATCCTGCTTTTTCAGCGCATCGCCAAGATGGAATACACGAATCAGGTTTTTGCAGGTTGGCGTAACCGCCAGTCGGCCCAGCGATTCAGCTTCGCGCGCCAGTGCCAGACCATCCGACAAACCGATAATCTCTTGCAGCAAGGCAATCGTGGCCGGAATAGCCGGATAGGCCGCTTCGACATCCAGATGCTTCAAACGTGCATAGGTCTTTTTCTCCACTTGCTGAAAAAACAACACACGCGCCGGCCACAGCTTCAACCACCATGGATTAAATTTACGTGTTTTCACCTTGCCCTTTGCGGCCAGATAAGACACTGCATCATCGAGCTGCTCCGGTTTGCTGCATAAAGCCGCTAAACCAATGCGACGGGCATGTTTGGCATCGACTGCCCGACCACTGAGAATCATCTCGACTGCCTGCATCCAGCCGACCCGCCTGGGTAACCGCACACAACCGCCGAAACCGGGATGAATACCGATTTTAATTTCCGGTAATGCCAGCTGCGTACGTTTATCATCCACCGTCACGATGTAGTCACAGGACAGCGCCATTTCCAGACCCCCGCCCATACAGGCACCGTGTACCAGCGCAATCGATACCGACGGCAATACTTCAATACGGCGACACAGAGACTGCCCCCGTTCCGCCAGTTTGGTTGCTTCATTCGCATCGGTAACGGCCGCGATCATGTCCAGATCGGCACCGGCGATAAAACAACCGGCACAGCCACTCTCCAGCACCAGTGTTCCGGGTGGCTCCGCTTCCAGCGCTTCCAGATGCTCCTCCAGTTGCACAATACACACTTCATCAAGCACATTGACCGGCTTGTCAGAACGCTCAAAATGCAGGCGAGCGATGTTCTCTTCTCGTATCAGACTGACCACATTCATGATCCACCCCCGGCCGGTTCGCTACCCACCAGCACCGCACCGCCCTGACCACCTCCAATGCACAGGGTTCCAACCGCCATACCACCACCGGTATCATCACGCAGCTGTCTGAGCAGGGTCAGCACCAGACGTGCACCGGTCATACCGACAGGATGCCCGAAAGCCACTGCTCCACCATGTACATTCAGGATATCCATTTCCGGTGCGCCAACAGCTTTCCCGACTCCCAGGTTCTTGTTTGCAAATGCATCCGAATCCATCGCTTTCAGACAGGCAAGCACCTGTGCGGCAAATGCTTCATTGATTTCTACTCTGGCCAGGTCAGACATACTCATACCTGCCGACACCAACAGCCGCTGCGTGGCAAACACCGGCCCCAGGCCCATGCGCGCCGGATCGCAACCGGCATAAGCCCAGTCGTGCAGATAACCCATGACAGGCCAGCCTTCCGCCTCTGCTTTTTCGCGACTGGCCAGAATCAGCATGGCCGCACCATCGGTAATCTGCGAGCTGTTACCGGCCGTGACCGAGCCCAGCGGCTTGTCAAACACCGGCTTCAATTTAGCCAGCGCCTCCATACTCTGCCCCGCACGAATTCCCTCATCACGATGTACGACAGCGAAGGATGGTGGTGCAAACACATGCATCACCTCATCGTCAAACCAGCCCTCATCCCATGATGCGGCGGCACGATGATGACTCTGGACCGAAAATTCATCCTGTTCCCGACGCGAAATACCGAACTCACGCGCCAACACCTCAGCAGTCTGTCCCATGCCGAGGCCAACAGTCGGATCGGTCAACCCTTCCAGCAAGGCAATGCGCGGTTTCCACGGCGCTCTGGCGATCTCCATCAGCACAGGCAGCTTCTGCTGTAATGTTCTGGCTTTGGGTAATTTGGCCATGGCGGCGCGAAAACGGTCATGAAACAGCAGAGGTGCATGTGTCATGGACTCCACCCCGCCAGCCAGCACCACATCAGCCCGACCCAGTTGAATTTTTTCTGCCGCATCGGTGATCGCCTGCATTCCCGAAGCGCAATTGCGATGCACAGTACAGGCTGGAACGCGACGCGGAATCCCGGCAGTCAACGCAATCACCCGAGCCACGTTGGCTGCTTCAGATGGCTGAATCACATTACCGATAATAACCTGATCAATATCATCACGGCTTACCGGTGAACGCGCCAGGACTTCCCGTACCGATAATACGCCCAGATCCACCACACTGAGCTGATCAAATACACCGGATGCCTTGCCCAGCGGCGTTCGGATACCGGCTACAATTGCCACATCGGTTGTTTTGTGCTGTCTTGTACTTCGTGTTGCCATACGAACTCCTTCGTTCGGTCAAAAGCACCTGTTTTTATATGTAGTCTATAGCAATCATATCTGCAAGTCTGGTTTTGTCGTAAATCAATATGGAATCTGTCAGAACCATATCACCAGCTCAATCACTCCGATAACAGGAAACACGGCTTATAATATGACTTTTCCCGGTGCACGGATGGTGAAATACACTATACCTTTTGCATTGTGAACCGAAGGTGAAAATAGCCGCACTGAACAGCTTTTCTGAGGAAGCGCTGATTTTGCCAGGATGACAACACATCAGCATCTCTAATGAGCAGTCAGAACCGGATAGAAAAACCGTGGCTGTTTTGATTTCTGCCTTACCCGGCTGGCAGCAGCAAGTGACAGTGTACGATTGCCGTATTTCCTGTTAATGGCATTCACCGTTGACATCAAATCGGTCTGACGCGTATCAGACACCATCAAACCGAACAAATCGTTGGTCGTTGTTGCTTCGCAACTGATATCGGACGCGACCACACCACAACCGCGATACTGCTTCCCCGTTCTGAATAAGCTGTGAAATCCCGACTTTATCGCAGCCATCAATCGCTTCAGACTATTGCTCGGCACTTCCAGCGGCAACGATATACTATCATGTTCAAACGTGACCCGTGTGAGAAACAGACGCAAGCGACGGGTCAGCAGGTGCCTGGCCACCAGTTCGGAAACCAGCCGCATCACATGCCCGCTTACATGTGCCATAATAAGATCCCGGTCATCCGTCACACAGCCCATCGCAGCTGTACGGGCAATACTTTTCGGCAATACCGGCTTCAACAGTAACGGCAACACCGAATGCCCTGATAATTCCTGCTTGAGCTGCATACCATGCCTCCCCAGCAAACGGCACATCAGGCCATCGCCAAGCCGGACAAACTCCAGGGCTGTACGGATTCCGAACTTGTGCAGCAATGCTGCCCGGTTACGGCCAATGCCAGGAATATCGGTTACGGCAAGATCATTCAGAAAATGTTCGATCTGTTTTCCCGGCACAACCATAGTACCATCCGGCTTGCAGGATTCGGAAGCCATCTTGGCCAATGTGCGCGTATTGGCGATACCGACCGAAGCGGTAATCCCCGTTTCCCGCCAGATGGACATACGTATATCATCAGCCAGCTGACAAAATGATTTACGCCACAGGAGACGGATACCGTTCATATCCATAAAAGCCTCATCAATCGAATAAATCTCGATATCAGGACTGTAAGAACGGAGTATGGCGAACACCTTGTCGGACATCTGACCATAATAACGGAAATCGGCAGCCAGGAATACCGCCCGCGGCGCAAGCTTTCTCGCTTCCCATACCGGCATCCCGGTGCCGATGCCAAGGTGTTTGGCATCATAGGATTTGGCCACCACAATAGCATTCTGACTGGAAAGCACACAGACCGGCCGCCCTTCCAGTTCCGGATGCCGCACTGTTTCGCAGGAAGCATAAAACGCATCGCAATCCACATGTGCAATCGCATTGCTCCAGTTATGCATTGTTTTCATCTAAGAAGACACTCATCATGAAGAAAAAATAGAAGCTGTGGGTTGTGCAGAGCAGATACGGACTATTCATTTCGTCTTTCCACCCTGTGTTGAATGTTTTTCTTTTTCCTTCGTGCGCTTCGTATCCTTCGTGGTAAAAAAATCAGAATTTACGGAACTGGCCGACGACCTCGCCGTAGATATCGAGCGAGGTTTCCGGGTAGATATTGGGGTAATCCTCATTGGCCGGCTCCAGAAACAGGCCGTCGGAACCGGAACGCAAGTATTTAATGGTAAAATCACCATCAACAATCGCCACGACAATTTTACCGATGTTCGGATTGGTATTACGCTCGACAATCAGGAAATCACCATCATGAATACCTGCATCTATCATCGAATCACCACGCACGCTGACCAGCACCGTGCTGGAAGGGCGTTCAACCAGATATTCATCAATGGTAATGGCATCACCCAGCGCCTCGGTTGCCGGGCTGGCAAAACCGGCCGGGGCACGCCCCACATGCGGCCGCGCAAAAAACATATTGGCCGGACTCAAACGACCACCCGATCCCTTGCGTATATAACCGGCAAAAATCATGCGATCAATGAACTTGACCGCCCCCTGCTTGCTCACGCCGACCAGCGATGCGATTTCTGCATAGGATGGAATCAGACGATGCAGCGCGTAATAGTCCTGCAAACGACCGAGATAAAAAGGATCTTTATTCACCATAGCCGCAGCATGGTGTACGAACGTACACTTGGCAAGTAAAACTTATTGCCCGTCACACATCAACACAGCCTGTAATAGATTTTACAGCATGGCAGACTAAGTTTTATGCCTTTATCTCAACAAAGATCATGAGAAAACATCTGCATACAGCCCGCCAGCCGGAAGTGGTTCGCACCGCACTTCGCTTTGCCCTGATTGTCGGGCCAATTCTGGTCTTCATTAATCATGGTGATGCCATTCTGGCCGGAACCATGGACTCAACCGCATGGTTGAAAAGCGCCCTGACCATGGTTGTACCTTATACTGTCTCGACCCTGTCGAGTATCAGTGCCTACCACTCATGCCGGAGCGACTCTCAAAATGGCTGATCAATCATATCCCCCATTTTGTTTGATGAGTTTTTTCTGCCGATCACTCCACCTCTTGCGTCGCTCTAGAGCCTCGGCACTGTTCTGGTAATGCCGCTCCCAATTTCCTCGATATGGAGCAAGCCCGGCACCCTGACGTCCGCCCCCACGGTTACTTGCCTGTCCTGCCTTCTGCCCCGACTTCGCTTTATATTGTATACGGGAGAGATTGATCCAGGCCGGATTGTAACCAGAATCAAGTCTGAGTGCCTGAGTAAACTGTGCGCGCGCCGCAGGTAAATCGCCCCAGAGCATCAGACCCAACCCCAAATCATTGTGGGCGGCCGGATTATCGGGGCAATACCGGATACCCTCTTGCATGAATGTAATCCGTTCCTCCAGGTCGCTGGTCTGCGTTGCCTTGCTAAAGTAGGCATTCCCCTGACTACACACACGATGATAGCGTGCTTCGGATGCATGAATGCGATCACCCCTGTCCGCATCAAGAAATGCTCCGACCAGCCCTCCGAGTACACCGCCAATAACGACATCCTCCCGAATAATCCGGTCAGTTTTATTTGTTTGAACAGCCCTGTCAGTTTGAACAGCCCGGTCAGCAACCACTGCCTTGGTATCCACAACAGTTTCCTGCATGGCAGCGTGCTTCGGATGTGTGGTTGTAGTACAAGCAGACAGCGTCAGAATCACCACACCAAAAACATATTTTTTCATCTCATCTCCTCAACAGTTCCAGCTTACTCAGCAGAGGCCGGATAAAAGTGTATACACCGAAAAAAATCGATCCGTCATTATTTTAACTGATCCACATCGCGGACAGCGCCTTTATCTGCTGAAGTCGTCAATGCGGCATAAGCCTGCAGCGCTTTGGAAACAATACGATCGCGGTTCACAGGCCGCCATGCATCGGCTCCTTTGGATTCCATTGCATCCCGGCGACGAAGCAGTTCATCATCAGACACCGCCAGATGAATCGTGCGATTGGGAATATCGATTTCAATCGTATCGCCCTCCTCGATCAAACCGATCGCCCCCCCTTCGGCTGCTTCCGGTGATGCATGGCCGATAGACAGGCCGGAAGTACCGCCGGAGAAACGGCCATCCGTCAGCAGAGCACAGACTTTGCCCATACCCTTGGACTTCAGATAAGAAGTTGGATACAGCATCTCCTGCATACCGGGACCGCCTTTCGGGCCTTCATAACGGATAATCACCACATCACCGGCAGCGACTTTGTCATTCAGAATAGCAGACACGGCATCATCCTGTGATTCAAACACACGGGCAGTGCCGCTGAACGTCCAGATGGATTCATCCACACCGGCAGTTTTTACGATACATCCCCGCTCGGCAATATTGCCGAAAAGAACCGCCAAACCGCCCTCTTTCGAATACGCATGTTCAATATTGCGGATACAACCGGATTCACGATCAGTATCCAGTGACTTCCAGCGTTCGGATTGTGAAAATGCGACCTGGGTCGGAATTCCGCCCGGTGCTGCACGGAACATTTCACGCGGGCCCGTGTTCGCTTCATTCATGATATCATTGTCATCAAGTGCCTGCCCCAGCGTGGCCGTGTGCACCGTCGGTATATCCCGATGCAGTAATCCGCCCCGGTCCAGCTCAGCCAGAATACCGATAACACCGCCGGCACGATGTACATCTTCCATGTGATAATGTTGAACCGCGGGAGCCACTTTGCACAGATTGGGTACTTTTCGACTCATGCGGTCGATATCCTGCATGGTGAAATCGACACCTGCTTCCTGCGCACAGGCCAGCAGGTGTAACACGGTATTGGTGGAACCGCCCATAGCAATATCCAGTGCCATGGCATTTTCAAAGGCATCAAAAGTGGCGATCGAGCGCGGCAATACGGATGCATCGTCACCTTCATAATAACGTTTACATAAATCCACAATCAAACGACCGGCTTCAAGGAACAGCTCCTTGCGATCACTATGAGTTGCCAGCAATGAGCCGTTACCCGGCAATGCCAGCCCCAGTGCTTCAGCCAGACAGTTCATCGAATTGGCTGTAAACATGCCGGAACATGAACCGCAGGTCGGGCAGGCTGAACGCTCCACCGCCGCCACATCGGCATCGGATTCATTCGGATCCGCCGCCATGACCATGGCATCAACCAGATCAAGGTGTTTCTCACGATTATCAATCGTTACCTTGCCTGCTTCCATCGGGCCGCCGGATACAAATACAGCAGGGATATTCAAACGCAATGCCGCCATCATCATGCCCGGTGTGATTTTGTCGCAGTTGGAAATGCAGACCAGCGCATCGGCACAGTGGGCATTGGCCATATATTCCACCGAATCGGCAATAATCTCGCGACTCGGCAATGAATACAGCATGCCGCCATGCCCCATGGCAATACCATCATCCACAGCGATGGTATTGAACTCCTTGGCCACGCCACCGGAAGCTTCGATTTCACGCGTCACCATCTGGCCCAGATCTTTCAGGTGCACATGGCCGGGCACGAACTGGGTAAAGGAATTCACCACCGCGATGATGGGTTTGTCAAAATCCCCGTCCTTCATACCGGTCGCACGCCATAATGAGCGGGCGCCGGCCATATTACGGCCATGGGTAGTCGTGCGTGAACGATAAACAGGCATAAAAACTCTCCGGTTCTGAAATCAAAGCGAAGCGTACCCAGACTTGCGCCTTGTTGCACGCAACCGGTTGCTCACAGCGCGTCCAGTGCCTTTCTTATTTGTCCTTTTGCGTACTTGCGATGATTTATTCTGAATAGCCCTAATCAGGCTTATTTGACAAGGGAAGTGTACAGCCTGAAACTTTGGCGTATGAATGCACAGACGCTGCTAACGCAGCTTTACGATACACCCGAAACCGATATTCTTGAACAAATCAACACATTGAAAGCCGAGCTCGGTGATCAGGTGTTGATTCTCGGCCACCATTATCAACGCGAGGAAGTATTTGCCTTCGCCGATGTGTCCGGAGATTCTCTAAAACTGTCTCAGCAAGCCGCTGAGACCAGTGCGCCGTATATCATTTTCTGCGGCGTGCATTTCATGGCTGAAACTGCCGATATTCTGACCAGTGATGCCCAGACTGTGATTCTGCCTGATCTGGCTGCCGGCTGTTCGATGGCCGATATGGCGGATGATGAGCAGGTAACACGCTGCTGGCAGGAACTCTCCGAAATCATCAATCCGGACGAGTGCGTCACGCCGGTCACATATATCAACTCTACCGCAGCCCTGAAATCGTTCTGCGGTGAACATGGCGGCATTGTCTGCACCTCCGGTAATGCACAAAAGATTCTTGAGTGGAGCTGGGGCAACCGTGAAAAAATTCTTTTTTTCCCGGATCAGCACCTGGGTGAAAATACCGCTGTCGCGATGGGTATTCCGGATTCGGATATGATCATCTGGGATCCCGCCCTGCCCATGGGCGGCAATAAACCGGATGCAATCGAAAAAGCGCGTCTGATTCTATGGAAAGGTTTTTGTTCGGTACATCAGCTGTTCAAACCGGAACATGCGGATACCATGCGCCGCAACCATGAGGGCATTGAAATCCTGGCTCATCCGGAATGTTCGCGCGCGGTCTGCGAAGTATCCGATTTTGTCGGTTCTACCGAAATGATTATCAAACATGTATCAGCAGCCAAAGCAGGACAAACATTTGCCATTGGTACAGAACTGAATCTTGTCAACCGCCTGCGTATCCAGTTCCCGGATAAACCCATCTGGTTTCTCTCGCCCATGGTATGTATGTGCTCAACCATGTTCCGCACTGATCCACAACACCTGTGCGCAGCATTAACATCTATCCGTGATTCCCTGGGCAGGCATCCGGCCATCAGCAATCAAATCACTGTGCCGCAACAACAAAAACGCTGGGCCAAACTGGCACTGGAAAGGATGCTGCACCTTGCCTAAATCTCATTATTTCCTCACCACAGTGCTGGCCACGCTACTATTCAGCATATCGTTTGGCACACCGGTACAGGCTGCAGACAATAACCAGAAACTGTTACAAGAGCAGATCAAAACATTCAGGCATGGTGAAAATCATCGTTTCGCACCACAAACCCTCGAACGGGCCGAGGCCTATATGGGTGCTGCCATGCTGGCACGCGAGCAGGAAAAACAGCAAGAAGTTGATGCTGCCCTCGCCAAAGCAGCCGAAAAGCTGGCCGAAGCCAAACAAACAGCTGAAGATTTCAAGCAGCGTTACGCCAAACTATTGGGTTTGCGTAAAGGTGCAGTCGCTATCACCGAAATCATTACCTCATCCGGCAAGGCAATCAGCGATATGTCACCAACGCAGATTATAAAAGATGCTGAACGCGAATTGACGCTGGCGATCGAAACACATGAACGGGGAGAACTGAATCAGACCCGGATCCATGCCGACAAAGCAACGAAATATTACAGGAAGGTACTGGACAAAACGCTGCCATGGCTGACCGAACTGACAGCAAACACAATCGGTAAAGCGGCTCATGCCAATGCCAAACAGTATGCGCCGCATATTTATCAGGCAGCCAAGGATAAACTGGCTGAACTGGAAGCCTTCATCAATGGAAGAACCCGCACCGTACCTGAATATCCGGAGTCCGGTTTATATCTGGCCCGTGAAGCCGAACATGTCGCCCAACAGGTCAAGGCATGGCGCAGAAAACGGGGCAGCCATGAAGAACTCATTCTGAAAACAAGAACTCTGAAGCTGCAACTGGCCCGCGAACTGGGGATCAGTAATGAATCCAGCCCCATGCTGACAGATATTAAGACCAGGGATTTGCTGCGGGCAGTAAAAAAGCTGAACAAGGCACTGGCCGATGAACGCAAGGCGCATCGTCTGGATATGGCCAGACTTGGAAAGGAACTGCAAAACAAACTGGCAGCGCAAACCGATGAAATGAAACAGCAACAACAACACCAGTTATCCACGATCAAGGAAGCATTCAAGGCCAAACTGGAACGGGAAACTTTCGAGAAAAAACGGCAGCAGCAGTTGCAAAAACTGTTCAAACAAGGTGATGCAGAAATTCTCGTCAATCTTGATGGTTCTCTGCTGATTCGACTCACCGGGCTGAAGTTCCGATCCGGAAGCAGCAAGGTCGCTTCGAAATATTACGACTTGCTGAACCGGTTGAAAAAAGCCATGGATATTTATCAGGATCGCAGCCTGCGCATCGAAGGACATACCGACAATCGTGGTGATGTTAAGCCCAATCAGGTTTTATCGCTCAAACGTGCCGAGGCCGTACGTGATTTTCTTATCAAGGCCGGTGCTGATGGCACACGCCTAAAAGCCCTGGGTTACGGTGAAGTCCGGCCTATTGCCAGCAATGAGTTCAAGCAGGGCCGGGATATGAACCGGCGTATTGATGTCATTATCAATGCTCCGGAGTAATCATCCGGAACAAGCTGTATGAGCGAAATAACCGGCATCGATGACCTGCCGGAAAATATCCGTGACCATGTTCAAGTACTGCTCGCAAATTATGAGCGCGACTCCCCTTATAAACGCAGCCTGATTCTGGAAACACTGCGGCTGGTATCCGGCGATTATGAAAATGTAGATATCAAAATGCTGTCCAGAATACTGTCTGAGTTACGACAGGGGCTGGATGTATTCAAGCCCTATCAGTCATGCCGGAAAGTGGCTATTTTCGGCTCGGCAAGAACACCAAAAGATCATCCGCGCTATCAGCATGCCTACAGTTGTGCTGCAGCCCTGCAAAAAGCCGGGTTTATGATAATCACCGGTGGCGGTGGCGGCATGATGCAGGCGGCCAATGAAGGTGCCGGCGAAAAGCACTCCTTTGCCATCAACATCAACCTCCCGATGGAACAACTACCCAATCCGGTCATGATCGATTCTCCGCGCCATTTTTATTGCCAGTATTTCTTTACCCGCAAAGTCTTTTTTCTCAAGGAAAGCGATGCTATTGTACTCACAGCAGGTGGATTCGGAACGCTGGATGAGGCGTTTGAAACATTGACACTATTGCAAACAGGTCGTAACCCCCCGTTACCCGTCATCTTGCTGGAAGCACCCGGCGATGATTACTGGGGGCCGTTCATGCGCTCGTGGATGCGCCGTCTGGTGAAAGACGGGCTTATTGATTCGGAGGATAACCATCTGCTCTATCACACCGACAGTATCGAAGCCACAGTGAACCATATTCGTGACTTCTATGTGAATTACCACAGCTTTCGCTATGTCGGGAAATGTATCCTGCTACGCATCATGAACCCGCTATCCGAGAGCGCCCTCAAGCGGTTGAATGCGGAGTTTTCGGATGTACTCCGCAAAGGAACGATTGATCAGGTTTTTCAATGGCCGAAGTCAGATGATAAATGTTACAATCATCTGCCACGCCTGCGCATGCATCTGGATCGATCCCGCATGAATGTGCTGCCTCACATTATCCGCCGTATGAATTCTCTTTATCAGTTGGATCAACGGGAAGATCAGGCATGTTCATGAATGATAATAATTACACAAATATTCACGTCATTTGCACAAATCATGGTTGACGCCGGCATGCTAGTTCCCACACTGGGCCGCCACTTCAGGAGATAAAATATGGCATATAATGTTTACGGCGTGGGCAACGCAATTATGGATTTGCAGGTGCAATGCGAGGATGCATTCCTTGATACAGCCGGTATTGAAAAAGGGGTTATGACGCTGGTGGATGATCAGCGCCAAAAGAATATTCTCGAAACGCTGGCCGGGCATAAAGTCAATTATTGCTCCGGTGGTTCCGCTGCCAACACCATTGTCGGCATCGCCGATATGGGGGGCAGTGCGGCTTATGCCTGCAAAACCGGTTCGGATGATTTCGGCCGTCACTATCTCGATGAAATGAAACAACTGGGTATCACCATCGAAGTGCCGCAAACCGAAGGGCAGACCGGCACCTGTGTGGTTCTGATTACGCCCGATGCACAGCGCTCCATGTTGACCAGCCTCGGTATCTCATCTTCATTAAGCGCCGATGACATCAGGGCGGAAGAAGTTAGACAGGCTGAATATGTATATATCGAAGGCTATCTGTTTGCCGGAGACTCCACCAAAACTGCGGCACTGAAAGCTATTGAAATCGCCAAAGCCAATAACGTCAAAGTAGCGTTGACCATTTCCGATCCGTTTCTGATCGATATCTGCCGCGATCAGTTCAAAGAGCTCATTGAAGGATCAGTGGATCTGCTTTTCTGCAACGAGGAAGAAGCTCGCGCACTGACCGGACTGGAAGACCCGATTGATTGCGCTCACGCCATCCATCAACACTGTGAAAATGTTGCCCTGACACTGGGTAAAAACGGCTCCATCATCATGCATAAAGGCGAAGCATTTCCAATCGAAGGTGTCGAGGTTGAGGCCATTGATACTACCGGTGCCGGTGATATGTATGCTGCCGGCGTACTTTACGGCATCACCAACGGATTAAGCTGGCAACAGGCCGGACACCTGGGTTCACACGCCGCTGCACGTGTGGTGTCACAGCTCGGAGCCAGACTGCCGCAACCACTCAGTCAGACTGAAATTGAAGCACTGTTGGCCTAGGAGAGTGTTGAGCCAGTGAGGAATCTACTGCGCAAAAAAGATTTCTCCCTGTGATACCCGGCTTTTTCTTCGCTGCTACGCCACATATTCACTTTGGCGCGGGGAAACGTTCGCAGCTATGCTCTATTATCCGGACATATGGCCATCAGGTTCTGCTGGTCACAGGCGGTGCTTCTTTTGACAAATCATCGTTATGTCAGGGCCTGCTGGATGAACTCGAAAATCAGTTTGACATACACCGCGTCAGCATCAGTGGTGAGCCATCACCACAACAGGTTGACGACACAGTAGCCGAATACTCTGCCGTTCCCCCGGATTGTGTTGTTGCTATCGGCGGAGGCAGTCCGGTCGATGCTGCCAAAGCTATTGCAGGCCTGTTGCCGAGCGGTGATTCGGTCATGGAATACCTGGAAGGTGTAGGCAACGACAAAACCTACACCGGACCGTCCACGCCGTTCATTGCCCTGCCGACAACAGCAGGCACAGGCGGAGAGACAAGCAAAAATGCTGTACTCTCCATCATTGGAGAAAATGGGTTCAAAAAATCGTTCCGGCATGAGCAGCTGGTGGCCCGGCATATCATCCTTGATCCCGAACTGACTCTCTCCTGCCCCGCCAGGGTAACCGCTGCATGCGGTATGGATGCTTTCACACAATTGCTGGAATCCTATTTATCCCGCAACGCCAGTCCGATGACCGATGCACTGGCTTTGAACGGCATGCAAAAAGTTGCCCGTTCATTACCAGAAGCCGTTACCAACGGTTCCAGTCTTCCTGCCAGATCCGATATGCTGTATGCCTCATCAGTCTCCGGGCTGACTCTGGCCAATGCCGGACTCGGCAGTGTGCACGGACTGGCCTCACCGATCGGAGCATTTTTTCCAATCCCTCATGGTGAAGTGTGCGGAAGCCTGCTATTCGAGGCCACACGCCTGAATATTGAAGCCATGCAAAGCAGAGAACCGGATAACATCGGCCTGTTCAAATATGCAGAGGCAGGCCGCATCATGAGCAGTGATCACAGCATTGATGATAAAACCGCCAGGCATGGTCTACTGACATTACTGGAGCGCTGGACCAGCGATTTTGATATGCCGCTATTATCGGCTTATAATGTCAGGGATACCGATATCCCAAAGCTGGTTGCCAATGCCAGTAGCGGCAGCATGAAGAGTAATCCGATAGCATTAACAAATGAGGAAACCCGAGCACTGATTCAATCCAGATTATAAGCAACGGCATCATAAAATCAGGATCAATGGTGGTTCACAGCATATGCGGAATCAGTCAGAGTAGGCCTGATCAGGAGGGGTAAATATGAAAAAAATACTGGTTACAATTTTTGCATTACTGATCGCACTCTCTTTTTCCGCCTGCTCGGCAGAACCCGGTACAAAAGCATGGTGTGATGCCATGAAACAAAAGCCCAAAGGCGAATGGACTGCCAATGATGCAGGCACATTTACCAAATACTGCGTGTTAGGAAATTATAAAGAATAATGAACCGGCAAACGCTGAGATCAGCGCCCCTGAAAGAAGATGGCTGAGTCCCATGCAAAAGTCGTGAGTGGTAAACTACCGGCATTCGGTATCACATCGCTTGCATTCATTGTTTGACTGCATATCATGCGCCGCTCTGTACAGGAAACTGGCAGATACATACCTTGCTCCGGACGCGCTTAATCGTACCGGGGCGTACGTAAGTACACCGAAAGGAGCGCCGTTTGTATTACGAAACTATTTTTATCGTTAACCCTGACATCTCTCAGGAAAACACCGAAGCACTGACCGATAATCTGATCGCCAAAGTAGAAAAAGTCGGCGGTCGTATTGTTAAACGCGAAAACTGGGGTTCACGTCCGTTGGCTTATTCCATTGCCAACCGTAAACGTGGCAATTACATCCTGCTGGTCACCGACGGCAATGCCGAAGCCATCAACACGCTGGAACATGCCATCAGTCTGGAGGAACGTATTATTCGCTCCCTGACCACCCGGCTGACCGAACTGTCCGATAAACCATCCCCGTTGTTACGCCGGGCCCAGGCTGCAGCCAAACGTGAAGAAGCGGCAGCTGAAGAAAAAGCGGCAGCAGCTGAAGAACAGGTGACTGAAGCAGACACCCCTGCCTCTGAAGAACAGGCGTCTGAAGCAACAACTGATGCCAAGGATGAAACTGATGGAGCAGAAGCAAGCACCTGAGTTTAATCGTGCCCGCGTATCAGGCCAACTCGGCAATATACGCAAACGCTGGATGCCGGATGGTTCTCTGGCGCTGATCGCGGAACTGATGACGCATCGTCCTGAATTAGGGCCGGTTCGAGCCGGAGTCCAGGATGAACAGCCGATGCCACTGCGTGCCAGTGGCGACATCGTCAACACGATGATCGACCTGGATGGTCGCCATGTGATGATTGATGGTTGTCTGCGTCGACGTTTTTACAGCAGGGACAACAAACCTTGCTGGGGACAGGTGGAAATCTGGGTGAATGCATGCCGGCTTGTTGAACGGTCTGACGAACAGACTCATGAATAATCCGGCCGCATCATCCTGAACGACACCCAAAGAGATTGAGGAGTAAAAGATGAGTGAAGAAGTAAAAACAGCCGCACCGGCTCAAAGTGATCGCCCGCAAGGCAGCCGTCCGCAGGGTGACCGCCCACAAGGCAGCCGACCGCAACGCAGTGAACGCCCACAGCGTGGTGCACCACGTGGTCGCTTTCAGCGCCGTCGCAAGTTTTGCAAATTCTGTGCTGATAAAAGCCTGACGATTGATCATAAAGATCCGGATTTGCTGCGTGGTTTTATTACCGAACGTTACAAGATTCTGCCGTCACGCGTGACCGGGACCTGTTCAAAGCATCAGCGTTTCCTGACCACTGCCATCAAACGCGCCCGCGTGCTGGCTCTGGTACCGTTCACACCGCTGCATCACGACTGATTGCGGATTATTCACGGTACTCAGTGGTAGACTGATCTGATGCAGGATCAGACACCCGCACCGCAAACGATGCCTGCGGCGCTCAGCTATGTGCTGACGCACCGCCTGCCATGTGCAACGTTGATGCTGGTCATGTTAATGAGCGCCGTCTGGCTGCCTGCGCTAAGCGATGGCATGCCCGGATTTGTAGCAATGCTGCTGACTACGGCCGGCTTATCGCTGCATATTCTGGCACCGGCGCTGATTGCACTGGTCACTTTTGGCGGCGGGCTGCTATTTGCCACCCATGTAGCAGCACTGGCCGCAGTAGCTGTCAGCCTGATTACAGGCTTTGCGCTGCTTCCGGGTCTGGTGGTATTTGTGCTTTATGGACTGGTACCGATACTGGGCGCAGCCTTGCTGGTTCGTGCCGATGGCGTACGTCGGAGCGCCCAATATCTGGCTTTCGGGCTGGGTGCTTTAACGCTGATCGGATTAGCCATTGCCGCCGCCATGCAGGATACAGGCATACGGGGCCTGATGGATGCGTTATTGGCACCGATGTTTACCGGCGTCGAGCAGCAAATGCCGGCAGGCGAACCTGAAGCGGTGCAAATGCTTGAACAGTCGCGTCAGATGATGGTAGAAATTCTTCCGGGTCTGATGGCGCTGGGTATGTGGTTTACCTGGTGGGGCGATATAGTTTTTGCCAGGAATTTTGCACGCAAGTTTGGTTTTTATCAGGGTGAAGCGACCAGTTTATTGAGTCTGGGATTTGGCAAACCGGTGGCATATTTGTTTCTGGTGTTGATGGTGCTGATAAACCTGGGTTCCGGTGAGTTGCACTATATTGCTGTTAATGCAGCTATACTGATTGGTGGCTTGCTGGCAGCACAGGGTGTTGCGGTAGGGCATAGCTGGTTGAAAGCAAAAGGTATGCTGCTTTCAATCGCCATGATGTATTTTATGTTAATCATCTGGTCCATATTGATCATACCGTTTGTGATCATCGGCCTGATGGATATTTGGTTTGATTATCGCCGGAATATTCCGGCAGTTGGAGGATAAACAATGCAATTGATTCTTTTGGAACGTGTTGAAGGTTTAGGCAACGTTGGCGATGAAGTGAATGTACGCCCAGGTTATGGTCGCAATTTTTTGCTGCCACAGGGCAAGGCTGCTGTTGCCGATGCAGGCAACCGCAAGGTGTTCGAACGCCGCCGCGCTCTGCTGGAAAGCAAGCAGGCTGAAGTTCTTGCTGCAGCCAAAGCTGAAGCGGCCAGGCTCGAAGGGCTGACACTGGAAGTGGTCTTGGCCACCTCCGACGGAAAACACCTGTACGGTTCAGTCGGAGCCGCCGAACTGGCTGCACTGCTCAAGGAAAATGGTTTCGCAGTAGAGCGCCGCAATATTCTGCAGGATGAGCATATCAAGGAAGTAGGCAATCACACTTTCCGCGTGCGCCTGCATCCGGACGTCACTGCAACCCTGAGCATTACGGTCACTTCCGAGCAACATTGAGTCAGCTGATTCCCCTGCGCACTGATACGCTCAGAGAGCGTATCCCGCCCCACGCCCATGATGCGGAAAGGGCGGTGCTGGGGGGAATCATGCTCGATGCAGAAGCACTGGAAAGGCTTGAAGGTTCGCTGCAACCCGAGCACTTCTATGTCGAAGCCAATGCACGTATTTTCTATGTTATCAATGAGCTGGCCTCCAAGGGCCAGCCTGTTGATGCGCTGACCATTAAGGATCAGCTGGAACGCCGCAACGAACTGGATGCAATCGGCGGTGAAGCCTATTTATCTGAACTCGTCGTTGCCGTACCCACCTCTGCCAATGTAAAACATTATGCCCGGATCGTGCGCGAACGCTCGATCCTGCGTGACCTTCTGTCGGTCTGTAGTGAAGTATCCCAGAGTGTCTACGAAGAAACGGCCCGCGATGTAAATGAACATCTCGATCTGGCCGAGAAAAACATTCTCGCCATTGCCGAGAGCTTCAATCGTTCAAGTCCTTCTTTCAGTAAAATGTCTGACCTGATGCTGGAAAGCTACAAAGAACTGGAAGAACGCTATGCCCAGAAAAAGCTCGTAACAGGTATACCGACCGGCTTTGACGATCTGGACAAAATGACTGCAGGTATGCAACGCGGCGACCTGATTATTGTGGCCGGACGCCCGAGTATGGGCAAAACCGCTTTCTCCATGAATCTGGCTCAGAACGCATCGATTCGCTCGGATGATACCGCTGTTGTGGCAGTGTTCTCACTGGAAATGTCCACCCAGCAGATTGCCATGCGTATGCTGGCCTGCGAAGCCCGTGTGGATATGCAACATTTACGCACCGGTCGTTTTTCGGCTGAAGACTGGCGCAAACTGGCCGCTGCCAGTGGCGCACTGGCTGAATCGGCTATCTTTGTGGATGACACACCAGCCATCTCGGTACTTGAGCTGCGCTCCAAATGCCGTCGCCTCAAACGCGAAGCCAAAGGGCTTGATCTGGTATTAATCGATTATGTTCAACTCATGTCCGGTCGTTCCGATTCTGATAACCGCGCCCAGGAATTGTCAGAAATTACCCGCTCGCTGAAAGGCCTTGCCAAGGAACTGAATGTTCCGGTCATCGCCCTGTCACAGCTCAACCGTTCACTGGAACAACGTGCCGATAAACGTCCGATGATGTCTGACCTGCGCGAATCCGGCGCTATCGAACAGGATGCCGATGTCATCATGTTTATCTATCGTGATGAAGTTTATAACAAAAAACCGGACAATGAGGGGCTGGCGGAAATTATCGTAGCCAAACAGCGTAACGGTCCGATTGGCGATGTGAAACTGACATTCGTGAATAAATACACCCGCTTCGAAAACCACGCATCCACCGGTTTCGACGACTAATTACCACCAGCATTCGACTCTGGTTGTGTGAACTCACAAACAAGTCGATGAATTATAACGTAGATTGTGGCCAGTATTATGGATATTCCCAATACCGTAATATTGTTAATTCGATACACTTTTCTTGATATAAGAAGTCGCCTCACCTACCGGAAGCGGCTTACTGAACAAATAGCCCTGCACCGCATCGCATATCTCACCACGCAAAAACTCTAGCTGCGCCTCAGTTTCCACACCCTCGGCAATGATTTTCATACCCATAGCATGCCCCATGGCAATAATAGAACGTACAATAGTCACATCCTCTTCATCGTCCGGCAGGCCGCGTATGAAGGCCATGTCAATCTTCAGCCATTCTGCCGGCAAGCGTTTCAGATAAGCGAGTGAAGAATAACCTGTACCAAAATCATCAATGGCGATCGAGATTCCGCTCTCTACCAGTTTTCGCATAATGGCGATGGCTGTCACCGGCTCAAGCATAGCAGCAGTTTCGGTGATCTCGATCTCAATCCATTCCGGTTTTGCCCCAGAATCAAGAATGCGCTCAATGATTTCTTCCGCCAGGTTTTTTTCCATGAGCTGCACGGCAGAAAGATTGATACCGATTCTACCCGGCCGAATATCCGCCTTTTCCCAGGCAATAGCCTGTCTGCATGCTTCGTCTATCACCCAATGAGTGATGGGAAATATCAAACCTGTTTCCTCAGCCACAGGGATGAATTCGGCAGGAGATATAAAGCCCTGTTCAGGGTGGTTCCAACGAATCAGGGCTTCAACTCCGAACACAGCACCATGCTCAAGATTGTGCTTGCTCTGGTAGTAAAGTTCGAACTGATTATGTCCAACAGCTTTGATCAAATCCTGTTCTATCTTAAGTCGTTTTTTTGCCATGCGTTCCATCTCGCTGGAAAAACAATGGACAGATAACTGATTCCTTTCGGCATAAGTCATGGCTGAAGCTGCATGCTTGATCAGAGATTCGGTATCATCACCGTCGCCAGGAAAAACTGCGATACCAAAAACCATCTCCATGCTGATTTCCTGGTCCTGGATATGAAATGGCAAGCCCATGGACTGTCTGATCTTTTGTGCTATTTCCACGGCCTGCCTAGCCTCTGCTCCCGGTAACAGTACGGCGAATATATTGCTGCCCATACGGGCAGCAATATTCGATTCATGCACTATGTCCCGGATACGCCGTGCAGCTTCTTTCAATACCTGCTCGCCCACACTGTTTCCCAATGTATCATTGACCATCCTGAAACGGGCCAGCGTCATATGGATAATGGCAAACTGCCGTTTTTGCTCTGAATCCGGGACAATGGACTGGCCAACACGATCATTAAACAATCTGTGGTTGGGCAATCCGGTGAGATCATCATAGTAAGAAAGCCAAGTGAGCCTATCCTCAAACGCCTTGCGTGCAGTAAGATCACGCAGGATAATAGACAAACGTTTTTCTTCCCCGGCCTGAAATTCATTGACGGTCACCTCACAGGGAAAGAGCGAGCCATCCTTGCGCTGTGCCTGAAGTTCGCGTGTCTTATCCAAAACATCATAGCGCTTGCCCGTCATTTCATCGAAAAACCACTCAATGTGCGCCTCACGGATATTCTCCGGCACCAGATCGTGTACGCAAAGTCCTTCCCACTCCGCAGGCTGATAACCGAACAGTTCGCAAACAGCAGGATTGGCGCGCAGAACAACACCGTTCTCATCCAGTAGCAGGATAGAGTCATTGGCATTATCAATAATGGCGGCAAGCTTCTGCTGTTCATCTTCGATCACCTTTGTACGTTCTATCACCTTCCGGCGTAGTCGCTCACCATAGCGCGCACGGTTATAGACAAGATGAGTCAGTAACAGGCTGAGGATAAGCCCCAGCCCCAGCACCCACTGCGAAGTTTGTGTGCTCAGATGGCGAATCAGTTGCGGTGAGGCGGCTGTATGCATACTAAAATGACTGTCAGCCAGATCAAAGCTACCATTCCAGCCCACACCACTCACTGCCTTTGGCCCGGCTATGTATAAAGGAAAATCGTCATTACCTTCCTGGGCAAGGGCAATTCGAATATACAACCCGGAAACAAGATTATCCCTGTCGCGTTTCAGCATATGGTTGATGATGGATTGCAGATTGATATCTGCAATGAGATGAGAGCAAGTATCTTGCACACATTTGAGATGAAATACACGCAGCAACGGTTGATTCCGGCCTGATTGTACCACAGTCAGTTGGTCTTTATTGGGCAACAGAGTGGAAAAATCGGATCTTCGGATCAACGGTACCTGTGCATCCGGAGCGATATACGTCACCACCCGGGCAGCATCTGGCGGAAAGATCGCGGCCTGCACCAACTCACCGGGGTGGGCTGCAAGTGTTCCGCGCAGCAGCTCTTTAGCCTCATCAAGCTCGAGAACGTTCTGGTGCGTGGTCAGTTCTGAATGGATATATGCTGCTATACCCTCGGTTGCATCAAGGTGCTGCTGGATGATCTCCCTGACATCATGCAGTAGCAACTGACTACGGTGATCGATCTCACCTTGAATGAATTGTTTGTTCATATCTTTGAAATAAAGATATCCACCCATACTGGCGAGCGATGATGCAAGCAGTACAGCCATCCAGCTATATCGCAAAAGGCGAAGCAGCATTATATCCCCTCATTTATCGAACCCGTTACACAATAATTAGGGGAAAAGGTGAAAGCAAGCTGAAAGACGCCCCTTTATTTCGATAGCAAAAAACGGGCTTATTCAGCCGATGCTACTCTGATTAAACCTTCGGCTTTGTGTTCGGTTCCGATAAGTCAACCATGGGAGTTTTTCAATATCCCTTCAATGTTCTGAATGATTTCTTTTTTGGTCGATGTTTTGCGGTAAGCCAGCCCTATGGTTCTGTATGGCGCAGGCTCCGTAAAAGGGATGTAGCATATTCCTATCTCAGTATTGTTGATGGCGATTTCCGGCATTAACGTTATTCCGGTACCGGCCTTGACCATCTGACGCAGTGTCTCAAGGCCAGTAGCCCGGAAATCCTGCTCCTCTGCAATATTATACTGCTGACACACTTCCAGAGCATGATCACGCAGGCAGTGGCCTTCTTCCAGTAACAACAAACGATACCTGGCCAGCTCGTCGGTTCCTATTGCAGATGCTGTTGCCAATGCATGCTCTGGTGGAATGGCCAGAAAAAATTTGTCATCAAACAGTTTTTTTATTTCAAGAAAATCATCGTCGACCGGCATGGCCAGCAGTGCGGCATCAATCTCGCCTCTGTGCAGGCTATCTATTAACATCGCAGTTTTATCTTCGATGAGAATCAGATGTAAGTCCGGCATGAGTTTCTTGATCTGTGGAACAATACCGGGAAATACATAGGTGGATAAGGTCGGGAATGCCCCAAGCCTGAATCTCCCGGAAAAAGGGTTATGGGAGTGCTCGGCAATTTCTTTAATGCGCTCGACTTCCTGCAGTATTTTTTCTGCGGAGCGGAGGATATCTTTGCCTTCCTCGGTAATCATGACGTGCTTGTTATTACGCTCGAATATTTTCACCCCGAGCCACGCTTCCATTTTTTTGATTTGTGTGCTCAGGGTGGGCTGGCTGACATTGCAGTATTCGGCAGCCTGGCTGAAGTTACGTAAATCAGCTACAGCAACAAGATATGACATTTCTCGCAGGTTCATCGCTCCTCCATATATAGACAGTAACTATCGTTATAATAAAAACAATCAATTATACATATATTCAGCCTGCCGATATTCTTTCTATCCAGGATAGTCATGTGTTTTCTACGGAAAAACCACGCATTTGAACAGTGCTACACAGACAATATCCATAAGGAGGATAAAACCCATGAAAAAATATCACGTATTCATAAGCGTCGCGATAGCAGCCTTGATGGCAATCTCGCTATCAACGACAGTATCAGCAAGCACGGTGGATAAGGGTGAAGCGAAGCTCAATCAATTCTGGTGGCCAGAGCAGCTGAACCTCAGCCCGCTGCGCGCTCACAGCAGCGAGTCAAACCCTTTTGGTAAAGACTTTCATTATGCAAAAGCATTTCGAACGCTCGATCTGCCGGCTGTAAAGAAGGATATCAATGCTTTGCTGACCACATCACAAGACTGGTGGCCGGCAGACTATGGTAATTACGGGCCGTTTTTCATTCGTATGGCGTGGCACAGCGCAGGGACATACCGTATACATGACGGGCGTGGCGGTGCGGCAGGTGGTCAGCAGCGCTTTGAGCCACTCAATAGCTGGCCGGATAATGCCAACCTGGATAAGGCAAGGCGTTTGTTATGGCCAGTGAAACAGAAGTATGGAGAGAAAATTTCATGGGCTGATCTGATGATTCTGGCTGGCAATGTCGCCATGGAAAACATGGGTTTCAAAACCCTGGGTTTTGCTGGCGGACGTGAGGATGACTGGGAGCCTGATCTGGTATATTGGGGTCCTGAAACGAAATTTCTTGCCCATCAGCGGCGTGGTAAAGATGGGAAACTGGAAAAACCGCTGGCTGCTGTGCAGATGGGGCTAATTTATGTCAACCCGGAAGGCCCGAATGGCAATCCGGATCCACTGGCCGCAGCACAGGATATACGCGAATCCTTTGGCCGTATGGCGATGAATGATGAGGAAATCGTGGCACTCATTGCCGGAGGACATACGTTCGGCAAATCTCATGGCGCACACAGTCCGTCCAAATGCGTTGGATCAGAGCCTGCTGGTGCAGCTATCGAAGCGCAGGGCTTGGGCTGGAAAAACAAATGTGGTAAAGGCAATGCTGAAGATACAGTGACAAGCGGTCTGGAAGGGGCGTGG
>WFUI01000036.1 GCA_015485035.1 Mariprofundus sp. | reverse complement strand
GTAACCATTCATCCAATGATGGCGGCAATAGGTAGGAAGTCATTCGATCTGTGTTCCGAAATTTGCTGCTCATAACGGTTCAACCCTCCGACTTATTCAATGCCCTCATTGTATCATCGTTTGAGCAAAAGTCCGACAGACTGCTAGGTGTTTATTTTGCCGGCGACTTCGATCAGGTGAGAGCCATAACTGCGTGCAGCGGCGAGGGCTGCTTCCGAAACAGTATCCGGCATACCTTCGTGGTTGCCGCTGCGTCCGTATGGCCCCCATTGTAATCCGCCATCAGCATAAGCGGGCAGGGATTTGGGAAAGCCAATCACAACCATGCCATGTTCCAGAAAATTGGAATAGAGTGAAATCATGGTTTGTTCCACGCCACCACCGGCACCACCAAAGCCACCGCCTGTGGCAAAGACACCACCGACCTTGCCTTCCAGCGCACCTTCCATCCACAGCTTGGCTGCGCGATCGATCAATTGTTTCATCTGCCATGCCATTGAGCCCATATGCACCGGCGTTCCGAATACGATGACATCAGCAGTCAGTAAATCCTGTAGTGATGTTTCCCCAGCGCTATGCAGATCAATGGATATATCAGTCTGGCCAGCCCGCATACCGGCCGCAATAGCGTCAGCCATTTTTTTTGTGTTTCCGTAATCGGAGTGATACGCAATCACAACCCGCATAGTTACCTCCCTGTTGCAGACGGTGGAATGATCACCTCTTCCTGCAAGTTTCACAGCCTATGAATACGGGCTGCAATTTCCAGCCATTGTGGTATACTGACATGCATGCATAGAGTGATACCTGTTCTGATACTCGCAGCATTGATGCTGGTCGCTGTTCCTTCGATACAGTCGGCGCCGGTTGCCCGGTTATATGATATTCAGGGGGCTATTGGCCCTGCTGTTGCTGAAGATATTGAATATGCCATCGCGGATGCTCATGAGCAATCGCTGTTTATCCTGCGTATGGATACGCCGGGCGGGCTGGATCTCGCCATGCGGCGTATTATTCAGGCCATTCTCGCATCTTCTGTTCCAGTGGTTGCTTACGTCGCGCCCCAGGGAGCACGTGCTGCAAGTGCCGGCACTTATATTCTCTACGCTTCGCACATTGCTGCCATGGCGCCGGCCACCAATCTTGGTGCAGCCACACCGGTTCAGATCGGTGGAATGCCCAAGCCGAATATCCCTGAACCGGAGACGCCTGCTTCTCCGAACGACCCAAAGAAAGGCCCTGAATCTGAAGCGGTGAATAATCCGATGCAGCATAAGATGATTAATGATGCAGCTGCATACCTGCGCAGTCTGGCTCAGTTGCGGGGTCGCAATGCCGAGTGGGCCGAGCAGGCGGTGCGCAATGCCGCGTCACTGTCGGCTGATCAGGCTCTGAAACAGGGCGTAATCGATGTGATTGCCGATGACATACCTCAACTGTTAAGCAAGCTGGATGGACGCACAGTTGTGACCTCTCAGGGCAAGGTGACCCTGAAGACACAGGGGATGATCATTGAAACGGTTGAACGCAGTTGGCGCAGTCATTTGCTGGCTGTTATAAGCGATCCCAATGTGGCCTATATCCTGATGTTACTCGGTATGTACGGGCTGTTTTTCGAGCTGGCCAACCCCGGCTTTGTTCTGCCAGGAGTGATAGGAGGCATCTCGTTGCTGTTGGCCCTGTTCGCCTTCCAGGTGCTGCCTGTCAATATTGCCGGGCTCGGTCTGATCGGACTGGGTATTGCATTCATGATCGCCGAAGCATTTGTTCCCAGCTTTGGTGCGTTAGGGCTGGGTGGTGTGATTGCTTTTGTTGCAGGTTCTATCATGCTGATGGATACCGGTGTGCCAGGCTACGGGATTTCGATGCTGTTGATTGGCACAGTATCGCTTGTTTCGGCGCTGTTTTTCATCCTGATCACAGGCATGGCAATCAGAGCCAGAATGCGACCGGTTGTCAGCGGTGCTGAAGAATTATTGCATGAAACCGGCATTGCGCTGGAATCCTTTGAGAAACATGGCCGGGTCCAGGTGCATGGCGAAACATGGCAGGCCAGGAGTGATCAATCCGTCCGGCAGGGCGTTGCCATTCGGGTAACCGGTCGCGATGGACTGGTTCTGGAAGTTACACCTTTATTACATCAAACCACGGAGGTCAGATCATGAATATATTACTTGGAATCGGCTTTTTTATTCTAATTATTGTTTTCAGCGCGTTCAGGGTGCTGCGAGAATATGAGCGCGGTGTCGTCTTTATGCTGGGGCGATTCTGGAAAGTGAAAGGGCCGGGGCTGATTCTGATCATCCCGGTGATTCAGCAAATGGTGCGTGTGGATTTGCGCACGCTGGTGTTTGATGTGCCGAGCCAGGATGTGATTTCCCGCGATAATGTATCGGTCAAGGTCAATGCGGTGATCTATTTCCGCGTTATCGACCCGCAGAAGGCGATTATCAATGTGGAGAACTTCTTCGATGCCACCAGCCAGCTGGCACAAACAACATTGCGTAGCGTATTGGGTCAGCATGAACTGGATGAAATGCTGGCTGAGCGCGACAGGCTGAATTCCGATGTGCAGAAGATTCTGGATGCCCAGACCGATATATGGGGCATCAAGGTGGCCAATGTGGAGATCAAACATATTGATCTGGATGAAAGTATGATTCGCGCCATTGCCAAACAGGCCGAGGCGGAACGTGAACGGCGTGCCAAAATTATTCATGCCCAGGGTGAAATGCAGGCAGCGGAAAAGCTGGTAGAGGCTGCCGGGATACTGGCCAGACAGCCAGAGGCCATCCAGTTGCGCTATTTGCAAACGCTGACCGAAATCGCCGGAGATAAATCCTCGACCATTGTATTTCCGCTGGATCTGATCAAGCCGCTGTTTAATGCAGCGGGCACCAAAACGCAGGGTGATCAGTAGCCCCCTGTGATTGTCTCTGCCACCATAGCAGCATGAATGAGGCAGGCCATCCGTGGTCTGCGCAGAAGCACTGCGCTAATCAGCGCTTCCCTGTCTGGCCAGAGCTCCAAACTCCGATTCCAGCAGGGGAAAATCATCGTATGACATCTTGAAACGGGATTGTCCAAACCCTATTTAAAATGGCGCTGATATTCAGCATTTGAAACCGGACACACAGTCCGTAATTCTCAGTAACAGGAGGTCATGCAATGGGTATTGCTGTTATTATTCTTGCCACGATGGCTGCAACCGGCAGCCTGATCTATGCAGTATTCTGGCAGACTCCGGTCGCCGAGGCGCTGGCCCTGATGATTTACGGAGGGCTGCTGACTGCTGTGTTGGGCTGGTATTTCAAGCCGAAGTCGCCGGTCAGGGCGAAATATCGCCACTGGTTATCGAAACATCAGCATAGCCATTAATCGCGCAGGGACGCCTTCCGAGCGTCCCTCATTGTATCGGGGCTGCAGGAGTAGTTGCAATGCCAGCCTTTTATAATATGACAATGCCGTTAGCTTGCGGCCACTTTATGCCATCATCAGGAGTCGCCCGTGAGCAACAGTTTCAATGCAAAAAGTACGCTGGAAGTCGCAGATCAGAGTTATACCTATTACCGGCTGGATGCGGCAGGGGATATTGCACACTTGCCTTTTTCGATGAAAATCCTGCTGGAGAACCTGTTGCGCCGCGAAGATGGCGATGTGGTCAGTCGTGAAGATGTCGAAGCCATTATTCACTGGGATGCGGCTGCCGAGCCATCCAAAGAGATTGCCTACATGCCGGCCCGCGTGCTGATGCAGGATTTCACCGGTGTACCTGCCATTGTCGATCTGGCTGCCATGCGCGATGCGGTGGTGGCGCTGGGTGGCAAGGCTGATCAGATCAATCCATTGGCCCCGGCTGAACTGGTGATTGATCACTCGGTGCAGGTGGATGTGTTCGGTTCCGATGCGGCGCTGGCCAAAAATGCCGAAATTGAATTTTCGCGTAACCGCGAACGCTATAATTTCCTCAAATGGGGCCAGAAAGCCTTTGATAATTTCAAGGTGGTGCCGCCGGATACCGGTATTGTGCATCAGGTTAATCTGGAACATCTGGCCCGTACTGTATTTGTCGATAACAATGGCGTAGCTTATCCTGATACACTGGTCGGTACCGATTCCCACACTACCATGATCAACGGCCTCGGTGTATTGGGCTGGGGTGTAGGCGGTATCGAAGCGGAAGCCGCCATGCTTGGCCAGCCGGTCTCCATGCTGATTCCGAAAGTCGTCGGTTTTGAATTGACCGGTTCTCTGCCGGAAGGTGCCACGGCGACTGATCTGGTGCTGACGATTGTGGAGATGCTTCGAGCGCATGGTGTGGTTGGAAAGTTTGTTGAATTCCATGGTGATGGCCTGAATCATCTGCCGCTGGCAGATCGTGCTACGATTGCCAATATGGCGCCGGAATACGGTGCGACCTGCGGCATTTTCCCGATTGATGATGAAACCCTGAATTATCTGCGCCTGTCAGGCCGTTCCGAAGAGAATGTCGCGCTGGTTGAAGCTTATGCCAAAGCACAGGGCATGTTCCGGGATTCATCTGAAACCGCAACTTACAGCGAAAGTCTGGGTCTGGACATGTCCACCGTCGTACCATCGCTGGCCGGCCCGAAACGTCCACAGGATCGCATTGCATTGTCCGATTCCAAAGCCAGCTTTGCATCTGCAGTCGAGTCCATTAAATCCGAAGCAGGATTGAATTCCACCGCAGTGAATACGACCATTCGCGGACAGGATGTGACCATTGATGATGGTGCAGTCGTCATTGCCGCCATCACCTCCTGCACCAACACATCCAATCCGTCTGTCATGCTGGGTGCAGGGCTGGTGGCCAAAAAGGCTGCGGCGCTGGGTTTGAATGCCGCCCCATGGGTGAAAACATCGCTCGGTCCCGGCTCACTGGTCGTGACCGAATATCTTGAGAATGCCGGTCTGATCGAACCGTTGAAGAAACTCGGCTTCCACGTTGTCGGTTATGGCTGCACGACCTGTATCGGTAATTCCGGTCCGCTGCCTGCCGAAGTATCGGCTGCTATTGCTGACGGTGATCTGTCTGTTTGTGCCGTGTTGTCCGGCAACCGCAATTTTGAAGGGCGCGTGCATGCTGAAGTACGTATGAATTATCTGGCATCTCCGCCACTGGTGGTGGCTTATGCGATTGCCGGCACGATGAACATCGATTTGTATAACGACCCGATTGGCAAAGCATCTGATGGCGGCGATGTTTATCTCAGGGATATCTGGCCGACTCAGGCGGAAATAGCTGAAGCCGTAGCTGGTGTATCGCGCGAACAGTTCACCAAATCCTATGCCGATGTCTTTGCCGGCGATGCCAACTGGCAGAATCTGGCCGCCCCCGAAGGCGAGCGTTTCGCATGGGAAGACGATTCCACGTATATTCAGAACCCACCTTACTTTGTCGGCATGGGCAAGGAAGCCGGCAGCATTGGCGATATTGAAAACGCGCGCGTGCTGGCATTGCTGGGTGATTCTGTCACCACTGACCATATTTCTCCGGCCGGTGCCATCAAGGCCGACTCTCCGGCTGGCCTGTATCTGCGCGAACACGGCGTAGCGCAAAAAGACTTCAATTCCTACGGTTCACGGCGTGGTAACCATGAAGTGATGATGCGCGGCACCTTCGCCAATATCCGTTTGCGTAATCAGCTGGCACCGGGCACCGAAGGCGGGGTTACCGTTCACCTGCCGGATGGTGAACAGACCAGTATCTATGAAGCCGCCATGCAATATAAAGCCGACAATATTCCGGCCATCGTCATTGCCGGAAAGGAATACGGTTCCGGTTCCTCACGCGACTGGGCTGCCAAAGGCCCGTCATTGCTGGGTATCCGTGCTGCGATTGCTGAAAGTTATGAACGCATCCACCGCTCGAATCTGGTCGGTATGGGTATACTGCCGTTGCAGTTTATGGACGGGGAATCGGCTGCCGTACTCGGCCTGAGCGGTCGCGAAGTATTCAGTATTTCCGGCGTTACAGAAGGTGCACGCGAGGTTACGGTGACTGCCGATGATAAAACATTCACCGCCATTGTACGCATCGATACGCCAAAGGAATGGGATTACTACCGTCACGGAGGCATCCTGCAATACGTTTTGCGCCAGCTTGCCGCTTCGTAGCTGGAAATGCTTATTTCCGCCTGCGCGGGAATGATGTGTTCCGGTGGTTGCAAATCATGAGTGACGCTGATGCCTGAATTGCCGGAAGTGGAAACCATCCGGACAGGGCTGGAATCGTTGCTGACAGGCCGGGAAGTCACGGATATACGTTGCCATCGCTCCAATCTGCGTTATGCGCTGCCGGATTTATCCGGCCTGGTTGGAAATGTACTGACCGGTGTGCGCCGTCGCGCCAAATATCTGCTGTTTGAATTTGGCTCCGGTGCACAAACGCTGGTCTGGCATCTGGGCATGACCGGCCAGTTTCATGTTTTGCCTCAGGGAACCGGGGCCGGAGCGCACGAACACGTGCGTTTTGATTTGAGCGACGGGCAGAGCCTGCGTTACCGGGATGCACGTCGTTTCGGTTATGCCGGTTTGCTGGATAGCGCCGCTTTGAATCGGCATGTATGGTTTGTCCATCTCGGGCCTGAACCATTATCTGATGCATTTAACGGCGAACATCTGGCTGCCCTTTGCGCAGGCCGCAAGGCACCAATAAAGAATATCATTATGGATGCTTCTGTTGTCGTTGGAGTCGGCAATATTTATGCCTCGGAGGCTTTGTTCCGGTCAGATATCCATCCTGCAAGATCGGCCGGCCGCATTTCAGCTGTGCGTATAGATGGTCTGGCAGATTGTATAAAACAGGTGCTGGCCGATGCGATTGCCGCCGGCGGTTCATCGATCAGCGATTTTGTGCATGCTGATGGCAAGCCCGGTTATTTTGCACACCAGTTTCAGGTGTATGGGCGAATGGGAGAAAAATGTTTGCATTGTGGTCAGCTCATCAAACGCATCACACAGGCAGGTCGCAGTACATTTTATTGCGGTGGCTGCCAGCATTGAAACGGATGTGTATCATGCGCACCGAATCGGTTATTTGGAGATATACGTGAAATTAGCACTGGAACAGGCACTCAAAGCGGCACTGGATGAATTGCTCAGGGATCACCCTGAAGCGCAGACACCGCAGGTGGTGTTGAACCGCCCGAAGCAGAAAGAACACGGTGATTATTCCGCCAATGTGGCCATGCCGCTGGCGCGCGTATTGAAGCAAAGCCCGCAACAGATTGCTGCGCGTATTCTGGAAGTGGTTGAGTGGCCGGATGCGGTTGAAGGGGCTGAAATTGCCGGTCCCGGCTTTATCAATATTCGTTTGCAGCAAGCCAGCGAAGCGGCAATTCTGAAAACCATTATCTCAGCGGGTGAACAGTATGGCCGTGTCAGCTTGTCGGATGAGGCGGAAAAGATAAATCTTGAATTTGTTTCGGCCAACCCGACGGGGCCTATGCATGTCGGTCACGGTCGTGGTGCCGTGGTGGGCGATGCATTGGCCAATGTGCTCAGTGCAGTCGGTCACGATGTGCAACGTGAATATTATATCAATGATGCCGGTGCCCAGATCGGGGTGCTGGCGAACAGTGTCTGGTTGCGTATGCAGGAATTGCAGGGCGAGACGATTGATTTTCCCGAAGGTGCTTATCCGGGGGAATATATTGTAGAGATTGCGCGAGGAATATTGGCTGCGCATGATTATCAGAGGCTGCTGTCGCTGGATGAATCCGATCGACTGAAGCAGATCGGGCAACTGGCTATTGATGCCAATATGGCCATGATCCGGGATGATCTGGATGCCATCGGCATCCGGTTCGATCTGTATTTCTCCGAGCAGGGTTTGCACAGCAGCGGCAGTGTCACCGAATTGATTGAGCGTCTGCAGGCTGACGGTGTGGTTTATACCGGCATTTTGCCGCCACCGAAGGGTAAGGAAGTCTCCGATTATAAACCGGTAGAACAATTATTGTTCCGCACTACCGATTTCGGTGATGATGTGGATCGTCCGCTGGTCAAACAGGATGGTACAGCCACCTATTTCGCTGCCGATATTGCTTACCATTATGATAAACACCGGCGTGGTTTTGATCGCATGATTGATATCTGGGGTGCTGACCACGGTGGTTATGTCACGCGTGTACAGGCAGCGATGAAAGCGCTGATCAAGGCGGAAGCACAGCCGGATGTACTGCTGGTACAGATGGTGAATCTGACCCGCGATGGCAAGCCTGTGAAAATGTCCAAACGTGCCGGAACTTTTGTTACGCTGCGAGAAGTGGTCGACGAAGTCGGATCAGATGCGGTGCGTTTTAATTTTATGACACGCCGGGTGGAGAGCCAGCTTGATTTTGATCTGGAAGCAGCCAAAAAACAGAATGATGAGAATCCGGTTTATTATGTCCAGTATGCCCATGCACGCATTGCCGCGATTTTACGCAGGGCGGCAGAAGAAGGTGTTGAGTTTGCAGATGCTGACAGTGTGGATGTATCGGCACTGATTTCGCATGAAGAGCAGCGCCTGATCGCCCATTTGCTGGCTTATCCGGATACACTTGCAAAGGCGGCGGCACGACTGGAAGCATATCGTGTGGCGACATATGTGATGCGTCTGGCAGCGGATTTCCATAGTTTTTACCACAAACACAAAGTGGTTACGGATGATGCGGGGCTGACTGCGGCACGTATTGTGTTGATCCGGGCTGTTGGCCAGGTGATTCGTAATGCATTGTCCATCCTGGGTGTGTCTGCACCGGAGCGTATGTAATGCGCTATCATCAGCCGATGGCAGGAGTGCTGAATGGCTAAGCAGGATTTTGCACAGGTGCAGTCGACCATGCAGCCTGAATCGGGATCGGATTCGGGGGCTGTGTTGAATGCGGTTGGCATTGTGATCATTGCAGCACTGTGCTTTGGCGGTGGTTACTGGCTGGGCTCGGCCAATGGCCAACAGGCCGGCAATCACGCGGATGTGGATGCTGTTGAAGCAAAACTGGCGATCCAGGTGGCAGAAAATAAAGTGCTATTGGCAAAGACCGAAGCCTTGCAGGATTCGGTTGAGCAGTGGAAGCAGAAAGCACAGCAGGATGCCCATAGCAAGGTGGGTGATCTCAGTTTTTACAAGGAACTGCCCAAACAGTCGGTGACACCGGCCCCCATGCCCGATATGCCGGTAGCAACAGTTGCCCCCAAAGTTGTTACCAAACCGGTTCCGGTACAGCGGTCAGAGGTGGTTAAAGCAGTCAAGGTACTTCCGTCCGGAAGTCATGCATCTGTCATCGCCAAACAGTCAGGGCACGATATATACCGTATCCAGCTGGCTTCATTTCGGACGCAACCGGATGCCATGAGGGTGCAACAGCAGTTGTCGCAGGCCGGGTTCCCGGCGCTGATTCATAAAGTTGATCTGGGCAGTAAGGGATTGTGGTACCGTATTTATGCCGGTCCATACCATTCAAAATCGGCGGCTGAGGCTGATCAGAAGAAGATCGGGGAAAAAATAAAATTGAAAGGGTTCCTTATCCGTGGCGGATGACGATAGCAGGGAAACAGCCCGGCAACACTGGTTGCAGGAGGTGCTGGGACAGGATTTTACCATCGCTCCGCTGGCCGGGGATGCTTCTTTTCGCTGTTATTTCCGGGTCACATCTTTGCCCGGCAAGACAGGTGAAAAACATTATGTGCTGATGGATGCACCACCGGAGCATGAAGACATACGGCCGTTTCTGTCTGTGCGCTCGTGGTTTGAGCGGGCCGGACTCAGGGTGTCGGCGCTGGAAGCCGGGAATCTGCAGTCGGGTTTTCTGCTGCTGGAAGATTTCGGTGATGAAACATGGGCGACTTTCCGCGCCTCCGGCGGCGAGTTATCTCCGTTGTTTGAGGATGCATTGCGCCAGTTACATCTGCTACAGGCATCCGATCCGAAACTGACATTACCGCTGTTTGATGTGTCGCGTATGCGGCGCGAATGTGACCTGTATCTGGACTGGTATTTGCCTCGCGTGGCTGGAAAAACGCCTTCGGAAAATGAGAGACTTACATTTCACGCCGCTCTGGCTCCTGAGATGAAAGAGCTGGCATCATTGCCGCGTGTCCCCGTGCATCTGGATTATCACAGCCGCAACCTGATGCTGCCGGACGGTTTGCTGCCATTGGGCCAAATCGATTATCAGGATGCAGTACTGGGGCCGGTGACCTACGATCTGGCTTCACTGCTGTACGATTGTTACCAGGACTATCCGGAAGATGAGCGCAGGCATTGGAGTCGGATATTTTTTGAGGCACTGCCTGCCGAATGGGCCGGCTGTTTCGCTGATTTCGATGCATGGCATCGGGCACTGCGTCTGACTGCCTTACAAAGACATATCAAGGCCATCGGCATTTTTGCCCGTCTGGCGTATCGGGATGGAAAAACACAGTTTCTTAATGAAATTCCGCTGACCCGGAAACATTTGCATGAAGAAATGATGGCATTGAATTTCTGCAAATCTGATTTTCCCCTGCTATATACTGAAGCTTTATAAACCCGCAGGTCTTGTTTGCGGTGGGTGATTGCGTAGGCTGCCGCCGCTGTTGATTCATGTATGTGCATGGATATTTCATAAACAGGCAGGAGAAGACCATGCAAATTACCAAAAATAAAGTTGTATCCATCCATTACACCCTGAAAAATGATGCCGGTCTGGTGATCGATTCATCCGAAGGTGCAGAGCCACTGGTCTATCTGCATGGTGCGCAGAATATTATTCCGGGTCTGGAGCAGGCTCTGGAAGGCAAGGTTGCGGACGATGCGCTGAAAGTGAGTATTGAGGCTGTGGATGCCTACGGCGAATACAACAAGGAACTGACCCAGGTGGTTGCAGCCGGCATGTTTGAAGGTGTGGAAACACTTGAAGAGGGCATGGAATTTCAGGCCGAGACTGAACAGGGCGTGCAGGTGATCCGCATTGTGAATGTGGACGGTGATAATATCACCATTGACGGAAACCACCCGCTGGCCGGTGAACGACTGCATTTCGATGTCAACATCACCGAAGTCAGAGATGCAACCGAAGATGAATTATCTCACGGTCATGTACATGGCGATGACTGTTGCCACTGATTGAAGCATATTTCCAAAAGCCGCCTTCCGGGGCGGCTTTTTTTTGCCCGTTTCCTGTTCAGGGCAGGTGATAGATAGCGCCGCGCAAATGCCCTGCCAGATCGTGGATGCTTTGTTGATAACGCAGATTGGCGGGAGTTTCAGGTAAGCCGCACAAGCCTGTTTCCAGTATAATATAACCATCAGCATGCAGGCGGGCCGGGGCATCATGCAAAATCAGTGATAAATATTTGAGGCCGTCCTGTCCATCGGTCAATGCATGGCGCGGTTCCCGCGATAATTCTTTTTCCAGTTCGTCCATTTCCGATTCGGCTACATAGGGCGGGTTGGAAACAATGGCATGAAACGGACCATC
>WFUI01000035.1 GCA_015485035.1 Mariprofundus sp. | reverse complement strand
TTACATGAACACCTTGCAGGGGACCGGAGCAATCCGCGCCATGCACGCCGATGACCTGAGCAATGCAGAAGATAAGCTGTTCATGTTCCTTTCCGGCTGGATGGGTGGGCCAGCGCTCTATATCGAGCGTTTCGGCCATCCCCGCCTGCGCATGCGCCACCTGCCGTTCACTATCGACGAATCCGCCCGCGATCAATGGATGTTGTGTATGAAACATGCACTGGGTGATGTGGTGGAAGATCAACCGTTACGTGAAGAATTACTGCATGCTCTGCACGGCGTCGCCGACTTCATGCGCAACCAGTAACAGAAAAACCCAACAATCTGTTGAAAAAACATTTGGCTCAGCCACTGCCTGGTCATCAACAATCATTACAATCCGGCTCCAACCATATGCCTGAGACTCTGCTGCATGGCAGCCTTGAATGCCGCATCACTTGCCAGGAGCTTGTATAGCTCCATCTCGTTGCGACGGTTCCTGAGCATTACCTCCTCAAACATCTTTGCAAATGCCAGCTCGCGGTTATGGGTATCCGGGTTATTCTTGTACTTCTCTTCAAAATCCGGATGCGCCTTGATGCTATCGGCAAGGTGGACGAATTTGATCCGCTGCTCTTCCGGCGTGGCACTCCAACCCTGGAACCAGCGTTCATTGAAGTTACGGATAATTTCATCCAGCGTGTCATGTTCGGGGCCATCGCCATGTGTGCCGCGTGGATTGGGGTTTTGCGGATCGACCTCAGACTCGCTCGCATCCAATCCAATCGGATGATTGAGCTTGACGCGTTGCAAGCCATAAGTGGATAGATCAACCGAATTCAGTAATTCATCCAGTTTATCGGCATTCGGGTCTTTTACCTTGAGCTTGGGAATAAGGAATTTGAGGAACCAGAACAGCTTTTCCCAAGCGGCGATTTCATACGGCATGATAGCTGCCATTTGCCCATAGATTTTCACAAATTGCTTGGCCTTGATCTTGAAGTCGGCCTTCTCATCCTCTTCCAGATCCAGTTCGTTATTAAATCGTTCTGCCGCCGTATCGATCACAGGGCTGAGCTGCTGTGCATCGGCATTACTGAAATAAAGCTCAATAAACCACTCCACTTCAGCCGCTTCATATACCCCAACCTCATCCATTGCCGCTTTCAACTCATGCAGCACATTGATATCCGTAGCCTCTGTCAGCGTGGTGGCCGTATAGAATGGATCGAATGCCGTCTTGATATCATCCACCGCATTAAAGAAATCAAGGATGAACAAATCCTCTGTTTTCTTGCCCAGTTTGGGCGCAGCCCGGTTGAGACGCGATAATGCCTGCACCGCCAGCACACCCTGCAGTTTCTTATCGACATACATCGCAGCCAGCTTTGGCTGATCAAAGCCGGTCAGGTACTTGTTGGCAACAATAAGCAAGCGATTGCGATCCTGATTGACTCCTTTCGGCGGTGGTGGCTTGCCGACATAGTTTTTATCGAACATCTCGGCCGTATCCTTGTCAGCAAAGCCATTGATACCCGCCTCGGTGTATTCCACGCCATCCACGGTCTTAGCTCCGGAAAATGCTATCAGCACATTAAACGGGTTGCCTTTTTCATCCAGCTGCCTTGAGATTGCCTTGTAGTAACGAATGGCCGTCTCGATATTCTGGGAAATCACCATCCCCCTGACTTTGCCCTTCAGCTTCTTGCTATTCACCATCTGCGCAATGAAATGATCAAGAATAATCTCTGCTTTTACATCAATAGTCTGCTGACTGCGCTCCACATAAGCACGCAGTTTTTTCTGTGCCTTGGCACTATCAAACAATGGGTTTTCGAGAATCGATTTCTGTATCTCGTAGTAGCTTTTATAAGTCGTGTAATTGGCCAGCACATCAAGGATAAAACCTTCCTCAATGGCCTGCTTCATCGAATAAAGATGAAACGGCTTAAAGCTGCCATCGGGCTGTTTAACCCCGAACTTTTCCAGCGTGGAATTCTTCGGTGTCGCAGTAAACGCAAAGTAGGAGGCATTGCCGCGCATTTTACGCGCCCGCATAGCCAACAGAATTTTGTCCTGTGCATCCAGCGAATCCTCATCCACATCCCGCTGTTTGCCCATTGCCTCGTTCATTTTTCCATGTACCGATCCGCTCTGGGAGCTATGCGCCTCATCAATGATCACCGCAAAGTGCTTGTCACTCAGGTCTGCGATGCCATCGATAATAAACGGGAACTTCTGAATGGTGGTGATAATCACCTTCTTGCCTTGCTCCAGCGCGCTTTTCAGCTCCGAAGACTTGTAAGCCGGTGCGACAATGTTTTTGACCTCTGAGAAGTCCTTAATGTTATCGCGCAATTGCTTATCCAACAGCCGACGATCTGTTACCACAATCACCGAATCGAATAACGGCTGCTCCGGGCTTTTTGCTCCGAGTGTGGCAGCGCTGGCCGGATAGGTTTCAATCAACTGGTAAGCTGCCCAGGTGATCGAGTTCGATTTGCCTGAGCCTGCCGAATGCTGAATCAGATAGGTTTGACCAACCCCGTTCTCTTCTGCATGGGCGATCAGCTTCCTCACCACATCCAACTGGTGATAACGCGGAAAAAACAGCGTTCGCTTACTCAGCGCATCTTTGCTGCTGCCATCCAGCCGCACAAAATGCTGGATAATATTGGCCACGCTCTGCCTGCTGAACACCTCCCCCCACAGATAGGCGCTTTTGTGTCCGTTCGGATTGGGTGGATTGCCGGCACCAAAATCATTTCCCTTGTTGAAGGGCAAGAAGAACGTACTCCTGCCCGCCAGCCGGGTGGTCATATAGACCTCATCTGTATCCACAGCCATATGCACCAGGCAACGCCCGAAATGCAGTAGCGGCTGTGAAATGTCGCGGTCGTTCCGATACTGCTTCTGGCCATGGTATCGAGCCGTCTGCCCTGTCCACGGGTTCTTCAACTCCAGCGTGGCAAATGGCAGCCCATTGATAAACA
>WFUI01000034.1 GCA_015485035.1 Mariprofundus sp. | reverse complement strand
TTGAATAAACGATGGAAACAGCGACTGCGAGTGCCGGGGCCAGTACGCCTGCACCAAAACAGAAATTCAGGGCCAGAGCGACAAACATGCGCCATGTAAAAAAGTGCTCGCCTATCACAGCAACCAGTGGAACAACGATGACCAGATAGGCCCCAAAAGACCAGCCTGCGATCAAATAGAATTTTAATGCCCGCCACGGAAAATCAGCCATCAGTGTTTCAATCTTAAAACGATGCTGATCAGGGCTGACGTTTTTACCCAGCCACTGCCTTAATGGATTGAATGTCCACCACGCTGCACAACCAAAAAAAAGAGAAAAAACAACCATATCGACTATGGACAGTGATGGTGTGACCCCCAGTTGAAATGCATTGCCATTTAGCCGCATCAGAACCTGGCCAAGCAGAAAAACCAATACCAGCGGCCACAAATAGACCGCATAAGACAAGAAACTTCTGACAGGAATAACCATTTCGATAATTTACCGCGTTTGGCTGACAGGGGCACGTATAAAATTTCAGAGAGTTAGGGAAACGCTGATGTATCAGTATGTTCGTGCAGCCGATGGGAGAGCGGCATGAGGCAGCGAATCAAACCAGATACATAACTGCCAGATTTGCAAGAAAAGAGAAAATCGCGCTTTTGTCTTATTGTCCTGATTTATTACAAGATATAAGAAATCAGCATTTACTTAACTTATTGCGTTAGGGCTGTTTTCTCCAACATTGCCATAACCTTGTCTCTTCCAACCAGGCGTAGCGACCATTGCCCGGAACCACCGTCCAGACTCGGGCCTGTATAGGCAACAAAATTACTGTCCTGTGTATTTTGAGGAATCAGCAAGCGTGTCTTGCCGACAAAGGTTGATAACCATGAATCCAGCTTGATGTCATAGATAGCGCAACGTACCCGTTCACCCTCAACCGTCACATTCCGGAAACCCGCCTGAGCAGCAATCAATTGATATACTTTACCATCATCATAATTAATCGCCGAGAAAGTAATATCCTGATCGGAATCAGATGAAAGGAATCCCTGTAGCAGCTGAGGCATGGAACCAAGATCACGCAGCCCCTTGTCCCATATTTTGCGCTCCAGATATTCATCCTTGCTTTGCTTGCGATAGATATTCGGCTGTTTGTCATTCAGGCTGTATTCAATTTCTACGGTGCGTTGCATGGAATGATTGATGCGTTTCACATACAACGGCGAGCCGTCACTACGGCGAATAAAATGTTCGGCTTTGATCTGCTCACAGTCCCATGAAATGCGCCAGGCAGGTGTGCCCTTATAATCAACTGCATCAACGTGATATTGAATAAGGCTACCATCGGATTCCTGAACATAGACAAAGCTGCCCGCCACAATGCCGGCATTCACATTCATGGACATCATCGGAACAAACAACAAGGTTAAAACAAGCATTTGCATACATTTAGGCATATATTTACAGATGTTAGTCGTCATATGCCCTCCATGGGTCAAAACGTATGCAGCCGATATGCGCCCCAACATAACATGAAATAGTTAAGCATCAATCAAACGAACGAACGCACCGTGCCGGTTTGACTCACTTAAGGACTAAAGATTATGAGTAATATAACCAGAAAAAACTAATCCCTACCTGTGAAACAACGCATATTGTAGCAAAACAACACACCTGTGACGTGCAATATTTTTGGAGTGAAGAAAAACCGGCTTCGTTAAGGAAGCCGGTTTCAATCAATCACAAACACTAATGGGCTGCCATATCATCCTCTGGGTTGGCGCTGATATGATGAATTGACAGGTCAGCGCCCCTGAACTCATCTTCCTCGGACAAACGAATCCCCATCGTGGATTTTACAATGCCGTACACAATAAAACCGCCTGCAACAGCAATCGCCACACCGGTGAGTGTACCAACCAGTTGTGCCATGAATGTCACGCCACCGGCACCACCCATCGCTGTCGTACCAAATATACCGGCAGCAATACCACCCCATGCACCACATATCCCATGCAGCGGAATCACACCCAGCACATCATCAACTTTCAGTTTGTTCTGAATGTATTCAAATCCGAATACGAAAACTGTTCCTGCCACCACACCAATCGCCAGTGCCCCGACAGGATGCACCAGATCGGAACCGGCACAGATCGCCACAAGCCCGGCCAGTGCCCCGTTATGCACAAAGCCGGGATCATTTCTGCCTGCCACCAGCGCAGCCAGCAAACCACCCACCATCGCCAGCAATGAATTAATCGCCACCAGCCCGGATGCACCTGTTGCATTGCCGGCACTCATCACATTGAACCCGAACCAGCCGACACACAGAATCCATGAGCCCAGGGCCAGAAAAGGAATGTTTGACGGGAGGATTGCATTGGTTCGTCCATCCTTGCCATAGCGCCCTTTTCGCGCACCAAGCATGACCACAGCCCCCAAAGCCAGGAAACCACCCATGGCATGCACCACCACGGAACCGGCAAAATCATGGAACTGCGCGCCAAAATTAGCCTCGAGCCATGCCTGATAACCGTAGTTCCCGGCCCAGATCAGCCCCTCGAAAAACGGATACACCAGCGCTACGAGCAACACTGTCGCCAGCACATTGGGCCAGAATCGCACCCGTTCGGTAATCCCACCCGAGATAATGGCCGGAATCGCCGCAGCAAAGGTCAGTAAAAAGAAAAAGTGGACCATTTCATAGCCGTTGGAAGCGCCGCCGAGCACATTAAGTTCAGATACCGGCGCAAAAAAGTTAATGCCATAGGCCACGGAAAAACCGACAAAGAAATACGCCACCGTGGAAAAACCAAAATCGGTAATCACCCGCACCAGTGCATTTACCTGATTTTTCTTGCGAACCGTTCCCACTTCCAGAAAGGCGAAGCCTGCATGCATCGCCAATACCATGGCCGCTCCCATGGTTAGGAAAAACACATCAAATCCTGCTGTATTCATGTTAGTTCATCTCCCCAAAATTTATATATTTAACTCAATGCATCCTGATCTTCTTCACCGGTACGAATGCGTACCACGCGCTCCAGCGGTGTTACAAAAATCTTGCCATCACCGATTTTATTCGTACAGGCAGCCGATCGAATCGCCTCAATCACTTCATCCACGCGATCATCGGATACTGCAACCTTCACCTCAGTCTTGGGTACAAAGTCCACATTGTATTCGGCACCGCGATACAGTTCGGTATGACCTTTCTGGCGACCATGCCCTCTGACCTCGGTAATCGTCATGCCGGAAATATCAATTTCCAGCAATGCATCCTTCACATCATCCACCTTAAACGGCTTGATCACTGCAGCTATCATTTTCATGATTT
>WFUI01000033.1 GCA_015485035.1 Mariprofundus sp. | reverse complement strand
TTATCGCAGCAGATCAGATGACATCGGATATGGCTGTTGAAGCGGCTAAAGTTGCGTTAGCCGATGCCGGAATCGGTATTGATGATATTGATGCTCTGGTCGTTTCGACCACGACCCCCGATCTTATTTTTCCTGCCACAGCGACAGTGGTACAGGCCAAACTCGGTGGAAAGGATTTTCCTGCCTGGGATATTCAGGCGGTGTGCTCGGGTTTTGTATACGGGCTGGCCCAGGTTGAAGGCATGATGCGGGCAGGTATGTTCAAGCGTGTCTTGCTGATCGGGGCGGAAGCGATGAGCCGGATTGTTGACTGGACTGACCGCGGCACATGCATTCTGTTTGGTGATGGTGCAGGTGCCGTGATATTGGAAGCGCGCGAAGCTGATGCGGAAAACGGATTGATTGGCTCTGTACTGCATGCCGATGGTACGTATCGCGATTTGTTGAAGGCAACGCATCCACACCCGCCATCCAGCCCGGATGTGCATCAACAGGTGAATCATGAAGCTGCTGATTTCGGCCTTGATTCTGCCGGCACTGCGGCGGTTGAGATGAAAGGCAATGAGGTGTTTCGCGTTGCTGTCGCTAAGCTGGGTGGCGTGGTGAATGAGATTCTGGCCAAATATGAATTGAGTGATAACGATATTGATTGGCTGGTGCCGCATCAGGCTAATATTCGTATCATTCAGGCGACTGCAAAGAAACTGAAAATGGATATCGATCGTGTGGCACTGACTGTGGGCTCGCATGGCAATACATCATCAGCCAGTGTACCACTGGCTCTGAATGAGTTATATCGTTCAGGGCGCCTTGAGAAGGGTCAATTGATCCTGCTGGAAGCCTTTGCCGGTGGTTTTGCCTGGGGAGCCAATCTGCTCCGCTGGTCAAAATAGTAACATCCCGATCAAAAGCATTTACTACAGCGTGCGCAGATTTTTAATTAATAACGGTTGAAGGGTGTAGACGTGGCTGAATTTGTATTTTTATTTCCCGGACAGGGCTCCCAGTCCAAAGGGATGCTGGATGCTTTCGATGGCATTGATGTTGTCAGGCAGACACTGGAAGAGGCATCGGATGCGCTGGGTTACGACATGGCAGCGTTAATCCATGATGATGCCGATGATAAGCTTGGACAAACAGAATTCACACAGCCTGCTTTGTTGACGGCATCGATTGCCACGTTGCGTTTGTGGCGTGAGCTGGGTGGTCCGGAAGCCGGACAGGTGGCTGGACATTCGCTGGGTGAGTATTCTGCTCTGGTAGCAGCAGGTGCAATCGATTTTACGGATGCAGTGCAACTGGTGGCCTTTCGTGGGCGGGCAATGACGGAGGCGGTTCCAGCCGGTGTTGGTAGTATGGCGGCAATTTTGGGGTTAGCCGATGATGTGGTTGAAGAACTGTGTCAGTCTGCTTCCTCGGATCACGAAAAAGTATGGGCGGCCAATTATAATTGTCCGGGCCAGCTCGTAGTGGCCGGGCATGCCGCGGCGGTTGAGCGCATGATGGCGGATGCCAAGGCGGCAGGTGCCAGACGTGTATTGCCGTTGGCGGTTAGTGCACCGTCCCACACACCATTGATGCAGCCCGCCGCAGATGCCATGGCTGTTCAGTTGCAGGAAATTAATATTCATATGCCGGCATGCCCGGTATGGGGAAATGCGAGTGCAACACCCGAGCAGGATATAACGAATATCCGGGCTGCATTGGTGGCACAACTGGTTTCACCGGTGCGCTGGACAGAAACCGTGCAGAAACTGGTCGGATCAGGGGTCACACAGGCGGTGGAGATGGGGCCGGGAAAAGTGTTGTCAGGGCTCGTCAAACGTATTGAGCGCACCATGCTTGTTGGGTGCAGTGTGAATCCGGAACAACTGGAAAGCAGTTTGGCAGGGATACGGGGGGATAAGATATGAGTGATGTGAAAACTGCATTGGTTACGGGCGCCAGCCGGGGGATCGGTTTTGTGGTAGCAAGTAAATTGGCGGAGGCCGGTTATCATCTGGCAATCTGCGGTACCACACAAACCACCATTGATAAGGCCGCCGGGAAGATTCGTGATGCAAACGGGGTGGAAGTGATCGCCCAGGCCGTTGATGTTTCAGATCGTGATCAGATTCAGGGTTTTGTGAAAAATACGGCCAAACATTTCGGTCGACTTGATGTGCTGGTGAACAATGCCGGCATTACCCGTGATAATATTTCCATGCGTATGAAAGCCGAGGAATGGGACGCTGTGATTGATACCAATCTGTCGTCCGTATTCAATGCCATGCAGGCCGCACTGCGTCCGATGATGAAGGCGCGTAACGGCCGCATTATCAATATTTCGTCTGTTGTGGCGGGCATGGGTAATCCGGGGCAGTTGAATTACTGCGCGAGCAAGGGCGGGGTGGAAGCTATGACCCGTTCGCTGGCACGCGAGATCGGTTCGCGTGGCATCACCGTGAATGCGGTGGCACCGGGTTTTATTGCCACGGATATGACTGCCGATCTGGGAGAAGATGCGCATGCCCAGTTGACCAGCCAGATTCCACTGGGTCGCCTGGGACAGCCGGAAGATATAGCTTCGGCTGTATGTTTTCTGGCCAGTGACGCAGCCGGTTATATCACCGGGCAAGTGCTGCATGTCAATGGTGGAATGTATATGTGACTGAAGACTTACGTCGGGGTATGTTTTTCAGTTTTTAAAAGTCTCATACTTGTGCGCATATGGGCCTTATGATAGAAGCCGCACCTACAAAAATTTCGGGAGGACTTATGTCTGCAGAAATCGAAGCTAAAATTATTAAAATCGTATCCGATCAGCTGAATGTCGATGAGGGTGAAATCAATCCTGATTCATCTTTCGTAGATGATCTGGGTGCTGATTCACTGGATACCGTAGAGCTTGTTATGGCTTTCGAAGAAGAATTCGATGTTGAGATTCCGGACGAAGATGCCGAAGGCATCCAGAGCGTTCAGAACGCCATCGATTATATCGCTGCCAAAGCAGATTAATATGACCAGACGCGTTGTCGTCACAGGTGTCGGGCTGGTTACACCGCTGGGCACAGGTACGGATGTCAGTTGGAATAATCTGATTGAGGGTAAATCCGGCATTCGCCGTATCAGCCATTTCGATGCAGAAGCTGCCGGCATGGCCTGTACCATTGCGGGTGAAGTGCCTGACTTTGAAGTCGGGGATTACATCAATCGCAAGGACGCCCGTAAAATGGATAACTTTATCCAGTTTGGCGTGGCTGCATCGTTGATGGCGCTGGAGCAGTCCGGTTTGACTATTGATGACTCCAATGCCGAACGTGTTGGTGTTGCAGTCGGTGCCGGAATAGGTGGGCTGGTAACGATCGAAAAAACCATGCGGGCATATGAAGCAGGTGGTGCACGCAAGATTTCACCGTTCTTTATACCGCAGACGATTATCAATATGACCTCCGGCTGGGTATCAATGCTCAGTGGCGCCAAGGGGCCGAATGTTGCTACGGTAACTGCCTGTGCAACCGGCACCCATGCGATTGGTGATGCGTTCGAAATCATTGCTCGCGGTGGTGCCGATGCCATGATTGCAGGTGGTTCGGAAGCCTGTATCTGTGAACTGGGTGTTGGCGGTTTTTCGGCCGCCCGTGCACTGTCCACACGTAATGATGAGCCGGAACGCGCATCCCGCCCGTGGGATGCTGACCGCGATGGTTTTGTCATGGGTGAAGGTGCCGGTGTTCTGGTACTGGAGTCTCTGGACTCTGCCAAAGCACGCGGTGCCAATATTCTGGCTGAAATCATCGGTTACGGGATGTCCGGCGATGCGTATCATATGACGACACCTTCTCCGGGTGGTGAAGGCGGCGGGCGCTGTATGAAAGCAGCACTGAACCGGGCTGGAATCAATCCACAGGATGTGGATTATATCAATGCCCATGGTACATCTACACCGGCTGGTGATGTGGCTGAAACAGATGGTATCAAGTCGGTATTCGGCGAGCATGCCAAAAAGCTGATGGTGTCCTCAAGTAAGTCGATGACAGGTCATTTGCTCGGTGCTGCCGGTGGTATTGAAGCAGCATTTTCTGTGCTGGCCGTGCACCATGGTGTAGTTCCACCAACCATCAATCTGGATAATCAGGATCCGGCCTGCGACCTGGATTATGTGCCGAATACGGCGCGTGATGCGGATATCAGGGTGGCTGTATCCAATTCATTTGGTTTCGGTGGTACCAACGCTTCAGTCATCGTACGCAAGTTCGACTGATCTTCACCGCAGTCTATCAGAATTAAACCGACGTGATTTTCCGCGTCATAGCAAACAAAGGCCGTAAGCTTACCGCTTACGGCCTTTTTTCATCTTTTCCGGATCAGTTCGCTGCCATCCTTGAAGACCCTTCAGGCGAAGGGAAACAGTTTCTTGTCTCAGGGCAGGGTGAATCCAGATCGCTGGCGCAATATGCAAGTGAACAGGAAGCCACACATTTTTTTGATCATTGGAAGTCCAGTGTTGTGGAGATATGTGAAAATTCGCCAGCTATTCGCTGTCTGGTGTATGCGGCTTACGAAGCCGGGGGTCTGATTGAGGATTTACCCGAAGCTAAAACTGCAGTGCCGGGACCTGTGTTATGGACATTGTATCCGGATTTTTCTTTCTGTTTCGATGATCATGTGATCCATCTGGCGGCAAACAACGAGCAGTCATTGAAGTCAGCGTTGGCCATGCTGGATGCAGCTGTTCCGGCATCACCGCCATCAGCACAGTTTAACACTGTTGATCTGGTCGCCACATCACCTGCACAATACAAACAGGCTGTGCAGCAGGTGAAGGGTTATATTGTGGCAGGTGATGTGTTTCAGGCCAATATCGCCCGTTTCTGGCATATGCCGTTTGAAGTTTCAAAGCTGGGAGCATTGTATGATCGTCTGCGACAGGTTAATCCAGCCCCATTTTCATCTTTTGCCCGGATAGAATCAGCCGTTGGCAGCTTGTGCCTGATTTCGGCTTCGCCGGAACGTCTGTTCCGTATTCATGCCGATGGCAAGGTGGATACCAGACCCATTGCCGGCACCAGAAGGCGTGCTGAAGGCGATAAAGATGATGCGCTAAGGGCTGAGATGCTGTTGTCGGAAAAAGAGCGTGCAGAGCATATTATGCTGGTTGATCTGGAGCGTAATGATCTGGGCCGGGTGTGTAAGCCGGGCACTGTCGAGGTCAATGAGCGTCTGATCGTTGAGCAATACGCCACTGTGCAACATATCGTATCCAATGTGCGCGGTGTTCTCGAAGCCGGTCACGATGTGGTTGATTTGTTCAGGGCCATGTTTCCGGGCGGTACGATTACAGGTTGTCCGAAAGTGCGCTGCATGGAGATTATCCACGAACTGGAGAACAATGCCCGCGGCCCCTATACGGGCGGACTGGGTTATATTGCCTGGGATGGCTCTGCCGATATGAATATCCTGATTCGTACCTTCTGGCATCATGAAGGCAAGCTATGCTGGGCCGCAGGTGCAGGCATTGTCGCCGACTCCGACCCCGATCATGAACTCATAGAAACCGAACATAAAGCCGAAGGTCTGCTCAGAGCATTATTGGCCTAGGAGTCTGTTGGACTTATGGTGATCGTAGCGAGCAGGTGGGGCAACGAGTCAAAAACAACATGATTTTGAGACGCATAGTGGTAACTATGCAACGATAAATCAGGGCGTTTTGGGCCGTTATCCCTGCCGCGCAGTAGGTTTCTCATAAGTCCGACAGGCTCCTAGCAAGGCGGGTTTTTTCGATGAAGCCCGTAGCTATGCTTACGAACGACTGAGAAAAAGCTCGTTGCAAATAAATGAATCAGCGTGGGCGCAGCAGTATTTATGAATACCGGGCTAGAACAAAGTGATGCAGTGGCTTTGCCACCGCATCACCCCAAGATGATTGCTTACATCTTTTCTGTGTTATCAAAGCGGTCAAGGTTCATTATTTTTGTCCAGGCATCGACAAAGTCGTGTACGAACTTTTCTTTGGAATCATCAAAGGCGTAAACTTCCGCAACAGCCCTCAGTTCGGAATTAGAACCAAAGATCAGGTCAACCTCAGTTGCTGTCCACTTGAGATGACCTGTTTTTCGATCATAACCCTCATATATGCCTTCAGCTTTGGCTGATTTCCTCCATTTTGTAGACATATCAAGAAGATTGACGAAGAAATCATTACTTAGCGTTCCTGGTCTGTCGGTGAATACACCGTGTTTAGATTGCCCGGTGTTGGCGTTGAGTACGCGCATGCCACCAACTAAAACAGTCATTTCAGGAACGGTAAGGTTTAATAAACTCGCCTTATCGACCAACATGGCGGCTGGTGAACGATAGCTATCCTTGCGGAAGTAATTCCGAAAACCATCAGCAGTGGGTTCAAGTACTGCAAAGGATTTTACATCGGTTTGTTCCTGGGATGCATCTGCACGGCCAGCTCTGAACGGAACCTGAACATCATACCCTGCATCCCTGGCCGCTTTCTCGATGGCAGCAGCGCCGCCAAGAACAATAAGGTCAGCTAATGATACCCTGGTATTGCTAAAGAATGAGTTATTGAAGTTTTTTTGAATAGTCTCCAAAACTTCAAGTACTTTCGACAGCTCTTTGGGATTGTTCACATCCCAGTTTTTTTGCGGCTCAAGGCGTAAACGCGCGCCGTTCGCTCCACCACGCATATCGCTGCCACGGAAGCTTGCTGCCGATGCCCAGGCAGTTCTGACAAGTTCAGGTACGCTCAATCCTGATTGCAGGATTTTTTCTTTGAGATTCGCAATGTCGCCGCTGTCGATTAACTTATAATCAACTTTTGGGATCGGATCCTGCCAAATCAACGCTAAATCAGGAACATCAGCACCGATATAGCGTGCACGCGGCCCCATATCACGATGGGTCAGCTTGAACCATGCTCTGGCAAATGCATCTTCGAACGCTTCGGGGTGTTCATGGAAGCGCTGTGCAATCACTCTGAATTCCGGATCAAATTTGAGTGCCAGGTCTGTGGTAAACATGATGGGTGTATGGAACTTACCATCGACATGGGCATCGGGTACGGTATCTGCGGCCGCGTTATCTGCTGGCGTCCACTGAATCGCACCGGCAGGACTGCGGCTTTGCTGCCATTGGAAATTGAATAAATTATCCAGATACATCGTTGTCCACCGGGTCGGAGAAGCAGTCCACGCCCCTTCCAGACCGCTTGTCACTGTATCTTCAGCATTGCCTTTACCACATTTGTTTTTCCAGCCCAAGCCCTGCGCTTCGATAGCAGCACCAGCAGGCTCTGATCCAACGCATTTGGACGGACTGTGTGCGCCATGAGATTTGCCGAACGTATGACCTCCGGCAATGAGCGCCACGATTTCCTCATCATTCATCGCCATACGGCCAAAGGATTCGCGTATATCCTGTGCTGCGGCCAGTGGATCCGGATTGCCATTCGGGCCTTCCGGGTTGACATAGATCAGCCCCATCTGAACAGCAGCCAGCGGTTTTTCCAGTTTCCCATCTTTACCACGCCGCTGATGGGCAAGAAATTTCGTTTCAGGACCCCAATATACCAGATCAGGCTCCCAGTCATCCTCACG
>WFUI01000032.1 GCA_015485035.1 Mariprofundus sp. | reverse complement strand
GAGTGGGTTGCCCGGTGCAAACAACAATACTCTGCGTCTGATCTGCTAAAGCTGGCATCCACGCGCACCCCGCTGGATTTCGCCGGCATATTGCAAACCAAAGTCGCAGGCAAACATAATGCTGTCATTGCCGAGGTAAAAAAGGCCAGCCCGTCCAAAAGCATCATTCGACCGGATTTTGATCCGGTTGCCATTGCATCCTCATACCAGCGCGGCGGGGCAAGCTGCCTTTCTGTACTCACCGATGTAAAATATTTTCAGGGTTCGGATGATTATGTCAGAGCAATTCGCCAGGCGGTTGACCTACCCATTCTCCGCAAGGATTTTATGCTTGATCCGTACCAGATCATCGAAGCAAAAGCCATGGGTGCGGATGCTATTCTGGTCATTCTTGCCATGCTGGATGATGTGCTGGCTGCCGAACTCACGGCATGCGCACATGAGATAGGGCTTTCTGTATTGCCGGAGGTACACAATGCCGGGGAACTGGAACGCGCCCTTAAACTGGATACACAACTGATCGGCATCAATAACCGCAATCTGCATACATTCGAAACATCTCTGCAAACCACACTGTCACTTCTGAACAAGGTGGATGATAATAAAACCATTATCACTGAATCCGGTATTTTCAGCCACGAAGATATACGGCAGATGAATGAAGCCGGGGTATACGGTTTTCTGATCGGGGAATCACTGATGCGCCAGCCCGACCCGGGAATGGCTTTATCTGATCTGATCGCCTGACACTGGTACGGGAGATGTTTGGCCGGAAACAGATTGGTCAGGGTTAAATTGATCGGGCTTGGCCTGATCAGAAACAGGTTTTTTCAATCGGGCGAGTTGTTCTTCCACGGCAGCAAACAGCTCATTCGACACCTTCTGCTTAAGCGGCACATTCGACCAATGCTGATTGGCATATTGCTGCCCCAATGTACGCACTTCAAGCTGTGACTGGTTACCAGCCCGCAACACACGAACCACATAGCGGTAGCGCACCTTCGACGGAGCACCTGCGCCAAACATATTCATGAGTGAAGAAACCACATAAACATTGGAACTGTTGACGTCTTTACCCACCCATTCTGTTGTCACCGTCCCACTGGGCGAGTCAACGCTGTCCACCGGCATATTCAATGCGGTCATGGCATCAATCGTGGCTGAAAACACCTGTGCCGGTGTATAATCATAGCGCCGCGCATGCAGGCTGACGGCCGAGCCGGCAACAGCCTCTTTGCGCTCCTGCGTAACACCGGAACTGTGTGCAGCTGCTTCAGTCGCCACCTTGCCCGGCATCGGAACTTGCAGTTCCTTGCGCAATTCCGGGGGAACATCCAGCGGCGCCCGGCCATTTGCCTGTGCACCAGCCGAGTGTCCGCGCGCGTAGTCCGGCTTATTGTCCTCAACCTCCCAAAACAATTGGGGCATACCACTGGAACAGGCTGAAAACATCCATCCGGACATGAATATAAGAAGCAGACTATATCGTTTCATGCGCGGCATTCCATCGACTGGGAGCGAAAAGTCAAGCCACGGTCAATAGACCATCGCCAAAACATTCCACCGCAAAGCCCGTAAAAGCACACAAAAATGTAAAAAAGTCTGGATTGAACACAATTGCCACCCTGACGATATTTCCGGGCAACAAGGTGCTCCTGTTTGAAATAAACCCTGATTTTCCTTTGCATACCTGACAGCTCAAAATCGGATTCAGGGCAAAAGAAAAGGGGAGCCTCGAAAGGCTCCCCTGATCCGCATACCCGAAGGAATGCTGTATTGCTTACATCAGAGCTTCAACTTCCGCGAATGTAGTACGGGTAGTGAAAGTAACTGGTGCCAGAGCAGTACCGGCATTGGTTCTTGCACTATCGTAGGTGAAGTTCAGTTCCATGTTCTGATAGATTTCATAAGTAACACCAACGTGTACAGTCTTCACTGTGATGTCACCTGCAACAGCAGCGATATTCTGAGTCAGCTTCTGGTAGCCATAACCGATACCGACGATGAAGCGGTCGATTGGCTTGAGATCAGCACGAATAGAGAATGCGTCAAACTTGTTACCAATGGTGTTCGCGCCCAGACCGGAGCCGTAGAAGTTAGCAGTACCAACAAGGCCAGGAGCCTGTTTACCCTTGGCATGCGCCCAGTCAGCATAAACACCGAGGCTCATGTCGCCCAGGTCACCCTGAAGCTGAACGTCAACAAACTGCAGGTTCATCGGAACACGTGTACCAAGAGCGGAAGCAGGACCAGCAAGGCCGTCACCAGCATTCAGCTTACCAGCAGTACCGGTAACAAAGCCAACACCGATCAGGGTATCAAAGCCACCAACATCCAGAGTAGCAACAGCACGAACCAGTTTACCGAAGTTCAGGCCAACGTTTACGCCGGTAGCAGTTGCAGCACCAGGGGCAACCAGTGAGAACTGGATATAACCCAGATCGGAACCAACCCATGCGCCAATACCTGTTGTCTGAGCTGCGAAGCCAGCAGCCTGAATAGCAG
>WFUI01000031.1 GCA_015485035.1 Mariprofundus sp. | reverse complement strand
GCTGGTTTTGGTTATATCGGCTCCACCATTTCATCGCTGGTTTACGCCTCATTCACCTTTATATTTTTCGCCATTGAAGCAGCTATCATGTCGATGGCCATCAATATGACCACGGGCATCCCCATGTCCCTGGCCTATATCATCAGCACCATCGTGGTAATTCCCCTGGTGACGCACGGCATCACCCGTATCTCCCATTTCCAGGCCTGGACACAACCCTTGTGGCTGTTCTTGCAGATCCTGCCACTGATATTTATCGGCATTCACGAGTCAGCAGCTTTTTCGCAGTGGCTCACTTTTAGTGGCTCGGCGGCTGGCGGGGGACAGGGGTTTGAATTACTGCTCTTTGGTGCAGCCGCCGCGGTGATCTTCCCCCTGATTGCTCAAAATGGTGAGCAGGCCGATTTCTTGCGATTCTTGCCGATGCGGAATCAGCGAAACAAAACCCAGTGGTGGCTGGCAGTGGTGGGTGCCGGGCCGGGCTGGGTGATATTTGGCGTTATCAAACTGTTTGTCGGTTCATTCCTCGCAGTGCTTGCCCTGAATCACGGCTTGTCCCCTTCCCTGGCCGATGATCCGGCACACATGTATGCCGTGGCATTTAACTACATCACGGTCAACCCTGATATGGCTCTGTGGCTGGCAGGCATTTTTGTAGTGATTTCTCAGCTGAAGATCAACGTCACCAATGCCTATGCCGGGTCGATTGCCTGGGGCAATTTTTTCTCACGATTGACTCACAGTCATCCTGGGCGGGTGGTGTGGCTGGTGTTCAATGTGGTGATTGCATTGATGCTGATGGAATTGGGGCTTTACCAGGCCTTTGAAAGTATTCTGATTACCTATGCCTGCCTGGTGGTCGCCTGGGTAGGTTGTGTGGTGGCGGATCTGGTGATCAATAAACCACTGGGACTGAGTCCGGTGCACATCGAATTCAGGCGCAGCCATCTGCACGACATCAACCCGGTGGGTGTGGTATCGATGCTGCTTGCCTCCAGTGTGGGTATTATTGCCACCCTGGGCCTTTTCGGTGAAGTCGCAGAGGCACTGGCCGCTTTCATATCCTTCTTACTCCCCTTCATCACGGTGCCCCTGATCGCCTGGATTACCCAGGGGAAATACTATCTTTGCCGGACTAGGGAAGAAGCTTCCGCACCTGAGCCGGTACACGAGTCGGAACAACAACGTTGCCGGATTTGTGAGAACAGCTTTGACCATGAAGACATGACGGATTGTCCTAGCTATGACGGCGTGATTTGCTCCTTGTGTTGCGCACTGGATTCCCGCTGCGACAATCAGTGCCGTCCACATGCCCACCTGTCGGCACAGGCATCGGGACTGTTCAGCCGGATATTACCGGCGTTTATTCACCAGCGACTGCACTCCGTCACCGGGCACTTTTTGGGCATGTTCATCATAACCGCCGGCATTATCGCGGGCCTGCTCGCCGTAGTGTTCTATGCTCAGCAAGACAAAACAGCGAGCGACCTGGCCTTGATCAGTGGCGCTTTGTGGCAGGTGTTTTTTCTCCTGATGCTGGTCACCGGTGTGTTGGTCTGGCTTTATGTGCTGGCCCAGCAAAGCACCCGCTTTGCCCTCAATGAAACGCAACTTCAAGCGGAGTTATTGACACGTGAGGCTGAGGCGCATGAGCAAACCGCTATAGAACTGGCGCAGGCGCGTGATACGGCAAATGCGGCCAACCAGGCCAAGTCACGTTATTTGTCCGGTGTCAGCCATGAGCTGAGAACACCACTGAATACCATTTTTGGCTATGCTCAATTAATGGAGGCCGACACCCATCTGGATGCGAAAAGCCAAAAGATTTCATCCGTGATAAGGCGCAGCAGCGAACACCTGTCAGACGTGATCGAGGGACTGCTGGAAATTTCAAAAATTGAAGCGCATAAACTTGATCTGCATCGTGACACGGTGGATCTGCGTCTATTGATCCAACAACTTGAAGACATGTTTCGTCCCCTCGCCAACAACAAGGGCATCGAGTTGGCTGTTGTCTGTCAGACAGAACTGCCGCGCTTTGTTTCCACCGATGAAAAACGTCTGCGCCAAATCCTGTTGAACCTGTTATCCAACGCCATAAAGTTTACCCCTGAAGGCAAGGTTGAATTGCACATCAGCTACCGTAACCAGGTGGCCCGCATGATAGTCAGGGACACCGGCATCGGCATTGCCGAGGACGATCAGTCAAGGGTCTTTGAACCCTTTGAGCGAGTGCATAATAAGCAGACCCGGCTGATCAGCGGAACCGGGCTGGGTTTGTCCATCAGCCGACTGTTGGTGGAAATGATGGGTGGCAATCTCGAACTAAAAAGCCAGCTTGGGCATGGCACCGAGTTTTGTCTTAGTCTTTTTTTGCCGAGCGTATCCGAGCGACTTGCCGTCAGCCAGAGTCATGCCGACATACGTGGCTATGAAGGGGAACCCCGCCACATCATGGTCGTGGATGATGAGAGCAGCCACCGACACTTGATCTGTGATTTTCTGCAACCACTGGGCTTTATCGTGCATCAGGCAGAATCAGCCGAACAGACACTTGCCATGTTCGATGAACAATGCCTGCCTATTGACCTGTTCTTGCTGGATATCAATATGCCTGAAATGAACGGCTGGCAGTTATTGACGGAACTCCGCCGGCGAGACTTCAACAAGTCCATTATTCTTCTTTCGGCTGATCCGTATGAAACCGCCACCTTGCAGCAAAGGGAGGAAGATTTTGATGCCTACATCAATAAGCCGGTACGAATAGAAAAACTGCTTGAGCAGTTACAGCGTTGTCTTGATTTGCAGTGGTATAGCGCTGAACCGATGCAGGGGAAAATATCAAGAGACAGCAACAATAACGCAGAATCCCAACTCGACCGGAACATCATTGAATCAATGAGAAATTTTGCAGGCATGGGTTATTTGAAAGGCGTGATAGAGTGCACCGAATCACTTGAAGCACAACATCCACAATTACCCTGGGTTGGCAAAATAAGAACACTGGTCGATAAATGTGATCTCGATAGTATTGCGCGAATGATTGACGAACTAACTGAATCCAAAGGCAAGGCCCCCTGATGCAGAGATTCAAGGACAAGACAACCGTGCTGGTTGTGGATGACTCGCCGGACTCACTGGGCATGGTCAATCTCGCCCTGGATGAGGCCGGGATTGCGGTACTGATCGCGCTCAACGGTCAGCAGGCCCTGAACGTGCTCGAGAAGATTACGCCCGATATTATATTGATGGACGCCATCATGCCGGTGATGGATGGCTTCGAATGCGCCTGTGAGATTCGAAAACGTTTGCCGCTGATTCCGATCATTTTCATGACCGGCCTCAGTGAAGTCGAGCACATCGTCAAGGCCTTCGATGCCGGCGGAAACGATTACATCATCAAACCGATTCATCCCGAGGAATTGCTGGTGCGCATTCGTCAACACACCAACAGCACCCGCATGTTGATGGAGGCGCAAAACGCACTGGATTCACTACGCCAATATGTGTTCTGTATCGACAAGCGGGGGCATATCTTGTGGGCGACACCAGAGGCCCAAACGTTACTGGATCAAGTTCGGACAGAAACAGATTCGATAAAACTGGAGCAACGATTCAGCCGCTGGTTACCCAATGGTCAGATCGGCCATGACTTGGCCTTGCCACTGAGCAGGCAGGATACCGTATTGACCGTGTATTATTTCAAACAGACCGAGGAAGATGAATATCTTCTGAAAATTCAATCGCCCAATGTCGAAATTGATCCGGCAATTCTGGAACAGCGGCTGGCCATAACCTACCGTGAAGCGGAAGTCTTGCTCTGGCTGGCCCACGGTAAGACCAACCGGGAAATCGCCCAGATTCTCGAAATGAGCCCGAGAACGGTGAACAAACACCTGGAGCAAATGTATCCAAAAATCGGCGCGGACAATCGCACCGTTGCCGCCTCCGTCGCCATACAGATTATTCTCGGTGGGCGCATTTAGAGAGCCTCTGAAGATTTTGGTCCCGGCACCTGGCCGGCCCCAAACTCACCGACGCCGCGCGTGCGGTACCTTGCGCGGGCGTTTTTTCTGAAACGCCTTGCTAGCGCCATGCCGGCCGACCTTGGTGGCCAGTCCGGTGATGCTCAGCAGGTGCTCGATGGTCTTTTCATCGAGGTCTTCCCAGCGTCCCGGTTTCTGCCAGCGCGGCAGACTGATGGGGCCGAAACGCACCCGCTGCAGGCGGCTGACCTGCACGCCCTGGGATTCCCACAGGCGACGCACTTCGCGGTTGCGGCCTTCGCGCAGGATGACGTGGTACCAGTGATTGGCGCCCTCGCCACCGACGTCGCGGATGGCATCGAAGTGGGCCTTGCCGTCTTCCAGTTCCACCCCCTCTTGCATGTTTTTCAACATCTCCGGCGTGACGTCGCCGAGCACGCGTACCGCGTATTCACGTTCGATCTGCTGCGAGGGATGCATCAGCCGGTTGGCCAGTTCGCCGTCGGTGGTGAGCAGCAGCAGGCCGCTGGTGTTGAGGTCCAGGCGGCCGACGCTGATCCAGCGGCCACCGGCCAGTGGCGGCAGGTCTTCGTAGATGGTCGGTCGCTTTTCCGGGTCGTGGCGGGTGCAGACCTTGCCCACGGGCTTGTGATAGGCGAGCACGCGAGTGCGCTTGTCCTTCAGCTTGCCGGGGTGGATGCGCTTACCGTCCACTTCGAGGCGGTCCGTGTCATCGACCCGGTCGCCCAGCGTCGCCACCTTGCCGTTGACCTTGACGCGGCCTTCGCTGATC
>WFUI01000030.1 GCA_015485035.1 Mariprofundus sp. | reverse complement strand
GCACCCAGAATATCGCCGGGACGCAGTTTTTGTTTCTTGCCTCCACCAATTTGCAGGGTTGCCATCAGTGGTTTGTCGGGGCGTCTGTTTAGCAGGCTGATTGCCGGCAACGGTTCGCTGGTGATGGTGTGCCCGATAAAATCACTGAGTCTGGTCAGCTTGTATTCATTGCCGTTATGCAGTGTGAATGCCATACCCTTGCTGCCTGCACGGCCTGTGCGGCCAATCCGGTGCACATAGGTTTCGGGTTCATGCGGAAGCTGGAAATTAAACACCGCATCCAGCGCATCAATATCCAGGCCACGCGCAGCCACATCGGTCGCGACCAGCACCGGGATGCTTTTATTGGCAAAGCGCACCATGGTCTGATCGCGCTCCCACTGTTCGAGATCGCCATTGAGAACAAGGGTGCTAAAACCGGCCTGAGTCAGTTCACGGGTCACATCCAGTGTTTCCCGTTTGGTATTGCAGAATACCAGACTCGATTCCGGGCCGTGTTCCAGCAACAACAACAACCGCAGCGCAGTCATACACTGTTTCTGATCATCCACCTGATAAAAATGCTGTGCAATGGTGCTGTTATCATGGGTCGATTCCACGTTGACCCGTACAGGCTTTAACATCATACGCTTCACAACTGCTTTGATCTGATCCGGAAACGTTGCGCTGAATAACAATGTCTGCCGCCATTTGGGTAGCTGAGCGACAATCGCATCGACTGATGTTTGAAAACCCATATCCAGCATACGATCTGCTTCATCCAGTACCAGCATATGCACATGTTTCAGGCTTAGTGTGCCGCGATTCAAATGGTCTTCGATGCGCCCCGGCGTACCGACGATGATGTGAGCGCCGTGTTCCAGCGAGCCTGCCTGCGGCCCGAACGGCATGCCACCGCACAGGCTTAACACCTTAATATTCGGCAATCTGCGCGCCAGCCTGCGGATTTCCTTACTCACCTGATCCGCCAGTTCCCGTGTAGGGCAGAGCACCAGCGCCTGAATCTGATTGGACTTCACATCGAGCTTGTTGAGCAAACCAAGGCCAAATGCGGCGGTTTTTCCCGAGCCTGTTTTCGCTTGCGCAATCACATCTTTACCGGCCAGAATATCAGGCAGGCTTTGCGCCTGAACAGGTGTCATCTCCGCATAACCCAGCGACGAGAGGTTAGCCAGCAGGTCGGCATGCATGTTAAGGCCGGAAAAAGAAGTTGAATTCGTCGCTGTACTCATCGCTGAACATCCTGTGTTGCGGATTTTTTGCGTGCGGCGCTTTGCCATTCGGGTGCCACCATTGTTGCCTGATCCGGACGATATTTCAGCTGAAGCCCTTTGATAAAATTGCGTAAAACCTGATCTTTGCAGGCGCGGTATTGCCGGCTCTCCGGTTTGCGGAAAAAGGCGCTCAGTTCTGTTTTACTTAAGGAAAATCCTGCCAGCTGCAATATGTCCAGGATATCATCATCCTTCAGATTCAGTGCAATCCTCAACTTCCTGAAAATAATATTATTATTCAGGCGCAATTCGGGCTCAGGCTGTGGCCCCTCTCTTTTACCGCGCCTGTCGTTAATCAGCCCGTTAAGAAAAATGGCCAGTTCTTTGGCGCTGCATTCCACCAGTGCAGGATCATCATCTTTTTTCAACCAGGCGCTGATCTGCTGCCTGCTCACCGGATGATCTGCCAAAGCAAAAAGAGCCATCATTTTTGAATCGTTAAAGTCAAATGCATAGCGAATTCGACGTAAAATATCGTTATTGGTCACATATGCCTCTGTTATCTGGATGAACGTGACGCTAACCTGTTGAAGAATAGCATGAAAGCAACCTGAATCCGCTTACAGTATTCATTTTGAAGGTGAAAAAGCGTCTTTAAGTCATGGAAATCTGGTTTATTTTGATGAAAATCAAGAAGAAACAAGGGCTTAGCCTGGCACGACTCCGGGTTGGCATTGCTGAATGACCTTTACCTTTCATTTCTGTTATAAATGGGGGAATCAGGGAGATATGTTGTCCTCGGGATTTTATGGCCGGAGTTCTCAAGATAGCATCCGACCCCATTCCCCATAAGTCGCTCTTAGCTGAATATTTGGGGCATAAGCAGCTTTTTTTCCGGTCTTCCAATCTCATACCCTTGGGCGTAGTCAATCTCCAGACTTCGCACCTTGTCTAAAACATCCCCATTGCTCACAAATTCTGCTACCACTTGTATGCCCATCTCGTGAGCCATTTTGGTGGTGTGTTCGCACAGGGTGTAGATTTTAGGGTCGTGCATATTTTGGGTGAGGCTGCCGTCCAGTTTAATGTAATCAATGGGCAGGGAGAACAGATAGCGAAAGTTGGAGTAGCCGGAGCCAAAGTCATCGATGGCGGTTTGAATGTTCAGGTTTTTGCACTGCTGCAAAAAGGTGGAGAAACTTTTGGACTCAATCAGCTCCTCGGTCTCCAAAAACTCAAACACACACTTTTGTGCTGTGTCCGGGTAGGTATTGGCCAGACGTTCGAGCATGGGTAGCAGGTTCGGGTTTTTAATGTCAGTGTGGGAGAGGTTGATGGAAAATTGCTCTGGTCGTTGGGAGAAGGTGTGAAAAGCAAACTGCAACATCCGGGCCGTTCCCTCATGGTAGAGAAACATTTTTTCCAGCACCGGCATAAACTCTGCCGGTGAGGCCAAGCTGCTGTCCTCATTCTCAATTCGCATCAGACACTCATATTTATCCACCTTGTTGCTGTGAAGATTCAGCAACGGCTGATAAACGGCAATCAGTCGCCCGTCATTAATTGCCATCTCCACCTTCTGTTTCCAGGAGAGGTGTTTTTGAATGGTGGTCATCCAATCCTGGCTAATGGTGCTGGCATTCACAGCTGTCTGCTGTAACTTTTTCGCCTCAATCAACCCGTATTGGGCTTTTGAGAGGGGGGCATGGCAGTGTTCGCAGTAGCTTAGGTAGAGTTCAATGTGGAATTCCTGGGAGGTTTGGGCATTGAGTTGATTCTGAATGGTCTGCACCAGTTGCAAATAGTCTATGGTTTGGTCTTTGGGCAGAAACAGTGCGAAAATATCAGCATAGAGATGGTATGCCTGCTCAATTTTTCTTTCCAGTGAGGAGAGAACCTGCCCTGTTACCAACAGAATTTTGTCTCCCATTGGTAGGCCAAAAGTTAGGTTGTAGTCGCTAAAACCTCGGATGTTGAGAAGGGCGAATTTTGCAGGGGGCTGGCTTTTTAGATCCTGTTGCAGCTGCTGCCAATTGGGAAGGTGGGTGAGGGGGTCTTGCAGCAGATTGATCAGGGTTTTGTTGAGCACGCCGATGTTTAAGATGTTCTCCAGTTTGGCTGACTGTATTTTTAGCTCATTATACACCTCCAGAGCGGTGCTGCAGAACCCTTTATGGGAGAGCAGGTGGTCGAGAATTTGAATTTGAATATGCAGAGTGTGGTGAATCTGCTCAATCTCTGGTATCGGATTATCCATGGGGAGATAGGTGCTGCTTAGGGTATTCAAGGTGTGAGCAAGTGGGCAGAGGCCAGCTTCTAAAGGGAATTCGTGATTGTCTCTGTCGGCAATCGGGTGGATCTGGTCATTCTCCACTATCTGCCGCAGCTCTCGGGTGAAGTGGGCCAGCCAGTGCTGATGGTAGCGGATGAGATCGGTCTCTGCTTGGGTGGGAAAGTGTTGTGCATCCAGCACGGCCCGAGTCTGTTTTACATCCTCATTGAGGGCCCGAATCAGATAATGTTTGGCCAACAGATTGAGATTCTGCTGCACCAACGCCGGGTCAATATGAAGCTCGGTAAGCTCTGGGGTCTGCTGCAGAAGTGGCAAAATGAGGGCGAAAAGTCGATAGCGAATCGCCTCCTGCAGGCAGGCATCCACCAGCTTAGCCACTTCCGGTTCTGACTGAGGCTGAGAGAGCAGACGGTAGAGCACTGGTTGGGATACCGTTGTCAGCTCTTTGGTCCAATCAGGCAGGTGAGGGGCGTCAGTAATCTGCTGCATAAACGCCTGAAAAGCGGCAGGAACTTCAGAGTTTGCATGGTTATGGGGCATTGATGTTTTACCTCAATTGAATTGTAAGCCCAAGAGTCCAGAGTAGGACTCTAGGGTTTCGGGGTCAAATTGCCAATTCCCATCTATCCATGAGTGGCGGAGTCTCGTTTCGCGGATTCTACACTGTCTATCATGCGGCAATCGCCTCGCGGATAGCATCCGGGCGAATAGCGGCGACGCGTAGCAGGCTTAATGCGGGGGCGGAGGGTTTGCGCCGGCCCTGTTCCCAACCCTGAACGGTACGCGTACTTACACCGAGCATGGCTGCAAAAGTGCTTTGGTTTGCATGCATGCTTTTTCGGATGGCGATCACATCTGGAGTTTTCACAACCTTACGGGTTCCCTGACCTTGTTTAATGGATTTCAAACCATTTTGAATTTCACTGCCAATATTATGTTTATCCATGTTAGCCCTCTTCCATCATCATAATCAGAAAATCAGTCGCTTCGGGATCAATACCGGCCTGAAAAAGCAGGGTGGTGACTTGGCCGCGATGATGGGTTTGATGATTGAACAGGTGTTGCAACAGTGCGCCGAGAGGTTGCTGATGTTTTTCTCCGGCCATGTTCCGGTAGCGAATGGACGATGCCAATATCTCATCATTCCATGTGTCGCTGAAATCCAGAATCAGAGCATCCATTGCTTCGCGTTTGGTGCGGAGTATCTGAATATCGTCGAATAAAATATCTCGCAGGCTGGTAGGCATGGTCATGTCACGTATCGGAGCCAGCGCATCTTTGCACAGCTTCGAGGAAGAAAAGCGGCGCAGCCAGAACATGTCGCCGACCAGAACATGATTGAGCGTGCCGAGAATCGAGCCGAAGAACGCACCGCGATCTTTGGCGATTTCGGCAGCAGGCAACAACTGTACCTTGTCATACAGTCGCCGGTTCACCCATTGGTTGTATCGCGCCATGCGTGTCAGGTAGCTGGTCATTTAGTGTCCTGTCCCATAGAAGAGCTTACTATCAAAGACATTACTCCGGCAGTGACAGTTCGCCGCAATGGATACGCCTTTTTATCTCTTTCACTTCGCGCTGAATCATAAATGCGGCTTTGCCCAGAATTTGCGGGACATCGCGTGATTGGCGAAGCACAGCAACAATGATGATCTGCCCATCATCAACAGGCAGATAAATCAGATAGTGCTCTCTGACCGGGTGAATGGAGAGACCGGTATCTCCCGTTAAATCTTCACTGTTGCTCAAAGCCCGGTGATGGGTGGCGACATACTCCGCAGCCTTATGTAAATCACCAAAATATACTCGGGTGAGCTTGCTTCCCCAACGCGCTAATGACCATGCCTTTGCCTCGCGCAGATCAAGTTCGGCACGGTGGGTTAAGACGTAGTGCCTTGAAATAGAGAGCTTTTGCTCAGGTATGGAAATGGGTCAGTTTTCCAGACCTATTTCAAGGATCGATTTTTCAGAGAAATGGCCGTTTTTTACATCATCAAGCCCATGCATCACATGCAATATGGTGCGTCGATTTTCCATATCCTGCCGGATCAGATCACGTATATATTCGCTCGGCGTGGCATACACATCGGCATCGCTGGCACGGGTATTGACATAACTGCGCAGCTCATCAGTCAGGGATACATTCAAACTACTACTCATCGCTACTGCCTCCATCATCCAAACAGATTCACCATTTTAAATGACATGGCAATATTCGTCAATATTCGATACTTTTACCCTATCCGCACTTGGAATCGCCGCATTCCAGGCAAGTATTACAATTATCCAGACGAACAACGGCCATGGCGCCGCATTTGTCGCACTGGTTGCCTTTGGCAATGCCGTCGGCACCGAGTTTTTCTTCGGCTTCACGGCGTTTGGCTTCCAGTTCAGGGGTGTTGAGCTGGCCTTCCATCATGCCGATGGAAACCAGATGTTGCTGGATCACTTCGCCGATTTCGGCAACGATGGATGGCATATATTTGCCGCCGCGTTTGTAGTAGCCACCGCGGGGGTCGAATACCGCTTTCAGTTCTTCGACCAGGAAGGTGACATCACCACCCTTGCGGAAGATGGCGG
>WFUI01000029.1 GCA_015485035.1 Mariprofundus sp. | reverse complement strand
GTTGTATTAGGATCCCATGACTGGTTTGCCACTATGCAGGTGGATTTAAGCAACTGGGTATTATTGCTGCCGCTCCTGATAGGTGGCAGCCTCGTTGGTACCTTTGGCGCTGTGATTGCAACGGCCAGAGTGGTTTCTTCAGAATCTGTCACGTAGACATTCTTGTCCCGAATAGAATTTGACGGACAACTACAATGGCATTATGTTGCGCGCCTTGCAGAAATGGGGGATCGTCTAACGGCAGGACAACGGACTCTGACTCCGTCAATCAAGGTTCGAATCCTTGTCCCCCAGCCAGACATGAAAAAGGGCTCCCGATCGGGGGCCCTTTTTCATGTCTGGCTGGAGAATTCAGCATAAGCCCCTTCACTTAGACAACCCGGCAGAACCGCTATTGAACATCACTTTAGCGAAAACACCATGGGAGGCGGGGCAGAAGAGAGCCCCAAATATCCTTGCCACTTCACAATCACTTGATAGCCCAATGTACCCATCTCATCAACATGAAAAATATTTAACCCGTGATTCACCCTTTGCTCAGATATCTTGGCTAATGTTCGCGATGTCTGGCGCTATTCCTCCCTCCCCTCCCTAGTGTTTCGCGCCAGATATGAGGCCCCGGCATCTGCCGGGGCCTTTCTCTTTTGAGCCGGGCAATGCTCTTTGACATGCCCGTCAATACTCACTCAACCTTGTTGTGCAAACACCTGATCTCTCATTCTCTTCAAACTGGCCTGCAGCTCTTTCTCTGCATCGCTTTCAGCCCTGACCGCAGGCACATATCGGGTTTTTCGATTTTCATCGATAGCAGCAAAAACGAACACGGCATCCATGATGCATTGGTCGTCCTCGCCGGAAATCACTTCGACGAAAACCCACAGGCTGCTATGGCCGGTAAGCCCGACTCTGGCACGCAGCATGAGAATATCGCCTTGCTGGACGGCACAGTGGAAGCGCGCCTGATGTACAGCCCGGGTAAGACAACCGTGATTATCATGCTTACAGGCCGAGACGTAGCCCACCTCATCACACAACGTCAGCAATCTGCCACCATGCATAATACCATATTGGTTCAGGTCAGACGCAACCACTTTGTAGGCATAAGAAAATTCGGAGTGTTGAATTGTTGCATAAGCCATCTGGATATTATATCCACATGACAGGAAACAGCCAACCGGCATTGCTACACTTTGAACGCACAGGCTATTTACATCTCAGACAAGCTTCTTTTTAGTCATCGAACTGGCCAACATCTACTGCTACACTCCGGCGTGATGTATCATTTATTGTGCAAGTGGCGTAATTTTTTTCTGATTCTGGCAGGGATACTTTTTGTTGCCCAGCCAATCGTTTATGCAAACGAATCAGGTAGCCTGAAAATCCACCTGGATCACAAAGTGATTTATTGCACAGCTCAGATCACTGTAGCAGACAACACTTTTTCACTTGCCATGCAGGACGGCATTACAGTGACAACAGAATGGCATATTCAGGTTGGGAAAGTACGCGACTACTGGCTGAATGAGGCTATTGCCGACATCACCGTCATTCGTCGCGCAAAACCGGATTTATTAACCCGGAGCTGGCTGCTGACCGATACATCGAGTGGTATTTCCCAACGTGTTTATAACATCGAAGATGCAATCCGTTTTCTTTCCAGTCTGGAAAATTTCCCTTTACTGGATCGAAGCCTTCTACTAACCAACACACTGTACAGCGTTTCGGTTGATATCAAAGTTCATGCCGGTGAGGTGAACACGGCCTGGTGGGCCAACTTGTGGAAGCCTGCGGCAGCGTCCATGCAACAGGACTTTTCACTGCCATGAGCCGGATTAACATCATGCGACTGATACCATTATTCATGGCCGTGATGCTGTTAACAGTCACCGTGTTGCTTTGGCCTTCACAGGACGATGGTGGCAGCCCTCTGGCATGGGTCAACGTTGCGATTATGCTGGGACTGTCCCTGCTGTTAATCCAGTACGGGATCCGACTGTTACGTGAGCATTCCGAGCCACGACCCGGGTCGCGTCTGCGGGCCAAGCTGGTGATTGCCATGATTGCCATGTTACTGGTACCCGCTATGGTCATTCAGATGGCGGCCAGTCAAATGGTGGAACGAGGCATGGATGTCTGGTTCGATGTTCGTGTGGACACATTGCTGGACCGGGCCCTGAATCTGGCTCAGGGGTTTTATGAACGCGTCGAGAAAAACATGAAACGCAATCTGCTGGATTATATCAGTGATGGCGTCCTGCTCGCTGCCGTGAGCGGCAATATGGATTATCGTTCCACCAATGCCTATTTGAACGAAATCAGACAAACAGAAGGGTGGCAGAAGGTTGAATTATTCGATATCAATGAAAGGCAGATCGGCGCTGTTCAAACGGGTGAACTGAGCACACTGCAAATGACATCGCTGAATGAAACCGCCCGTCTGTCGATGCATCTGGGCAGAGTAGTAACCGAACTTGTAACCCGGGATGACGGCGAAGTAGCAGTAGGTTATGCACCGCTGATCGGGCCAACATCAGTGATTGGCCTGCTTCGAGTGGAAATTCAATTGCCCACAGGTGTCATCCAGAATGCCCGGGCAGTCGAAGCAGATTACCGCAGCTATCGCCAGCTTGAACACAATCGACAGAAGATCAGTGCAACATTTACCCATGTTATGCTGTTTATGACATTGGTGGTTGTACTGTTGGCTGGTCTGGTGGCGCTATTGTTTGCCCGTCGCTTGACATCACCTATTGGTGATCTGGCCAACGCCTTGCGCCGTGTGACAGAAGGCGATCTGGATGTGGTAATTTCCGAGTCACCTCAGGATGAGCTGGGTTCGCTCGCCCGTTCATTCAATAAAATGGCAACCCGTCTGAAGCAAAATGTCGCGGCCATTGAGCAGGCACAGAAAGACCTGACCCAAGCATTGGACAACAGCCGCCAGCGACAATATGTACTGGAATCTCTTCTGGCAAATTTGCATACCGGAGTGGTGCTTGTTGATGGTGATGGACGGGTTCGCCTGCTCAATCAGGCTGTCCGCGATATCCTGCATCTGCCTGACAACTGGATACCAAGCGCCGACATTCTACAGGTAAGTCATGGCAATCTGCGTGATATTGGTGATTTTTATGATGAATTACGTCACCAGAAGGAAGAATTGCTGCAACGTGAATTTGATGTCGCCCTGCCGGAAGGTAAAATATTACATGTACTCGCGCGTGGTGCCCGCCTGAGTGCAAGCGGCACAAAGTTTTCAGGTTACCTGCTGGTCATTGATGATATTTCAGACCTGGCGGAGGCTGAACGCGCCAAGGCATGGGCAGAAGTGGCGCAGCGCCTGGCTCATGAAATCAAGAATCCGTTAACACCCATCAAGCTGTCTACCGAACGCTTGCAACGGCGCTTCCGAACACAGGTTGACAATACGGAGGTATTTGACGTCTGTACCAAGGCGATTATCGATCAGGTCGAGCGCCTGCAGCGTTTGATTGCCGACTTTTCTACTCTGGCGCGCATGCCGCAGCCCAAAATACGAGAAATCCCGGTCAATACGCTATTACAGGATATGAATGAGCTGTTTCATAGCTATCAACGTGTCCATGTCAAAATGGTGGATGGTCAAAGCGACAGCATATGTCAGTGTGACCCTGACCAGATACGACAGGTTCTGATCAATCTGATGGATAATGCTATAGCGGCAACCGGCGATGCTGAACACCATTCTGTTCGACTGTATGCGGAGCTTACAGATGAATTTGTGGCATGGCATGTTGAAGATGATGGTGATGGTATAACCGAAGAGGCTGCATCAAAACTGTTTGAAGCTTATTATTCGACCAAAGTGAATGGATCAGGTCTGGGGCTGGCCATTGCTAAACGCATTGCCGAGGATCATGGTGGAGAATTAAAACTGGTTTCGAGAACCGGGCCCACCCACTTCTGCCTGAAACTCCCCAGACATATGCCGCACAAGGAGGGTTCATGACTGCACGCATCATGATTGTGGATGATGAACAGCCCATCCGGGATTCCCTGCAGGGACTGTTTGAAGATGAAGAATATCTTGTTGTTTGTGCTGCTTCAGGCGAAGAAGCCATTGCCCGCCTGCGCAAGCAACCTGTGGACTGCATCCTGCTTGATATCTGGATGCCGGGTATTGACGGACTGGAAACCCTGAGTCGTATTCACCAGATGGATGCCAATTTGCCTGTGATTATGATGAGTGGTCATGCCACCATTGATACAGCAGTCAGGGCTACCCGACAGGGAGCATTCGATTTTGTCGAAAAACCGGTCAGTTTTGACCGCCTCATGATCCTTGCCCGCAATGCAGTACAAAAACGGCAACTAGAGCAGGAAAACCGGGACCTGAAACGACAAGAGCTTACCCACCGCAGCCAGCAGGAACTGATTGGTAACAGCAAAGTGATTCGTGAAGTCATTAGCCTGATCAATCGTGTTGCCCTTTCTGACTCCCCCGTACTGATTCTCGGAGAGCATGGCACCGGTAAGGCCGTCGCTGCCCGAATGCTGCACGCTGCATCAAAGCGCAGGGACAACCCGTTTATTGAGGTCAATACAGCCAGCATACCAGCTGGCCGAATGGACTCTGAACTATTCGGGCATGAAAAAGGTGCATTTACCGGAGCCTTACACGCCCAGCGAGGTCTCTTTGAAGCAGCCCATCAAGGCGTGCTGTTTTTTGATGAGGTAACCGAATTAAGCCTGGCAGCACAAGCCAAGGTCTTACATGTTTTACAGCAACGCACTGTCCAACGACTGGGAAGCCCCTCTCCTACGGCCTGCAACATTCGCCTGATTGCTGCCAGTTCCCATGACCTGGAGCTGGCACTGCGGGAAGAAAAAATCCGGGAAGATTTCTATTACCGTCTCAATATTGTATCCATTCATATGCCATCGCTCAGAGACCGACTGGATGACCTGCCACTGCTTATTGAGTCACTGGCTGAAGAACAGGCCAAGGAACTGGGTGGTGACGCAGTGCATTTTGATCCGGATGTAATATCAAGACTTAAATCCTATGCATGGCCGGGCAATGTGCGTGAACTGCGCAATTATATTGAACGTTGCCACATCCTGATGCCCGGCGAACAAATGACTGTTTCAAATATGCTACCGCCGGATCAATCTTCCATTCAACAGCCTTCCAGCCAACACACTTCAATACATTCCATGGATACAGGCCATACTGATACAGACAACTTCCATGATGCGAGAGAAGCATTCGAGCGCACATTTCTGCTTCAGCATCTGAATGAGCATGAATGGAATATCAGCCGCACGGCAGCTGAAATCGGCATGGAGCGCAGCCAGCTGCATCGAAAAATAAAATCCTTTGGACTCGTCCAGCATACGAAGGAGACTTCATGAATGTGGTGATATTAGGAGCAGGGGAAGTCGGTTACCATATTGCCAGCCGACTTGCCACAGAAGGCAATAATGTTTCTGTCGTTGACCAGGATGCTGACCGGCTACAGGTGATTGCCGAAGCCATGGACGTAAAAACAGTTTGTGGTAAGGCATCCTATCCCAGCATTCTGGAACAGGCCGGAGCAAAAAATGCCGACCTGTTGATTGCCGTCACTACCAATGATGAAATCAATATGCTGGCCTGTCAGGTGGCACATTCGTTGTTCAAGGTGCCGACCAAGGTAGCACGAGTACGTGAAACCGATTATGTCCGCCGAAAGGGTTTAATCGGGCGCGATGAATTACCAATTGATGTCATTATTTCCCCGGAAGCAGAAGCCGCCAAGGTGGTGATGGGACGCTTGAATGTCTCCAGCGCATTGGATGCACGAGAGTTTTTCGGTGGTAAATTACAGCTGGTGGAATTTATCGTGCGCCCGAAGAGCATTCTGGCCGGATTATCGTTGAAGGAATTCCCGGATGTCATGGGAGAGCTGCCTGTTTATGTTGTCGCCCACGAACACAATGGATGCTGGCGCGTACCCAAAGGCAATACCGTACTGTTGGCCGGTGATAGTATTTATGTTGCTGTAGCAGGCCAACAGCTCGACACATTAATGCACATTCTCGATTTTACCTATCATTCTCCAAGAGGGCGCAATGTGTTGATGGTTGGGGGTGGACACATCGGTTTTATTGTCGCCAAAGAACTGGAAAAAGCCGGTGCCATGGTCAAGCTGATCGAACACAATGAGAAGCGGGCGGAATGGCTGTCCGAACAGTTCAATAATGTAGTCATCATTCAAGGCAATGCGCTGGATCAGAAACTTCTGGAAGAGGAAAACATCGATAAAATGGAAGATTTCCTGGCCATGACCAATGATGATGAAACCAACATCCTCAGCAGTCTGATTGCCAAACGCTATGGTGTGCCGCATGTAGTCACGCTGGTAAATCGTTCCATCTACAATCAGGTGGTACGCCAGATCGGCCTGGATGTTACCGTCTCCCCGCGTTTGTCGACAGTTGCTTCTATTCTGGGCTTTGTCCGCAAGGGAAGGATTCACGGCATGGCCTCTCTGGCTGATGGCAGCATGGAGGTTCTGGAAGCTGAAGCACTGGAAACCAGCACCATCCTGAACACCCCCTTGAGTAAGTTGGCGCTGCCGGAAGACACTGTTATCGGGGCCATCCTGCGTAATGGCAATATTATCGTGCCGAACGGTTCCGTTCAGGTTGAAACACATGATCATGTACTGATTGTAACAACCAGCGCATCAGTTGCAGCTGTCGAAAGGCTATTCGAAGTACATCTGGAATTCTTTTAACGCATGCACCCTAAAGGCGTAATCTGGACAATAGGTACGCTGGTGACGCTTTATGGCGGATGCATGATGATTCCGGCGCTGGTTGCAATGTATTATGACGCGGGGCATACCGCTGAGTTTCTGGAAGCTGGTGCTATTGTTATTCTACTCGGCATTGGCATGATCCGCTTCGGTGGCAAAGCTCCTGAACGGTTGAGCCACCGCGATGGTTTCCTGATTGTTGCACTGGCATGGCTCATGCTGGCTTTGGTTGGTGCCGTTCCTTTCTGGACCACCGGCACCCTGCCCTCAATTGTTGATGCCATGTTTGAATCCACTTCAGGATTGACCACAACAGGTGCAACTGTGCTTGCCGGGCTGGATCAACTACCACGTTCAATATTGTTCTGGCGTTCCATGCAAGAGTGGCTGGGAGGCATGGGGATTATTGTGCTGGCAGTTGCAGTCATGCCATTGTTAGGCGTAGGTGGTATGCAGCTCTTCAGAGCAGAAACACCGGGCCCCGTTAAAGACAAGCTCACTGCCCGGGTCACTGAAACAGCCAAGCTGCTATGGTATCTCTATCTGGGCATGACTGTGGTTTGTGCACTGGCTTACTGGCTGGCCGGCATGACCCCTTTTGATGCCATTAACCATGCCATGTGCACAGTCGCGATTGGCGGATTTTCCACACATGATGCCAGTTTCGGTTTTTATCAGGGCACATTACTACAACTGGTGGCAATATGCTTCATGATCCTGGCTGGCATCAATTTCACCCTGCATTTTGCTGCAGCGCTAAAAGGGTTTTCCCTGCGTGCTTATTTCCTTGATGAGGAATTCAGAGTCTATATCGGTTGGCTCTGTGTCCTGCTTGCATGCATCAGCCTGATCGTTACCGCAACAGGTCAGGATACGGCGATTCACGTGATGTTTAATGTGATTTCCATAGCGACCACGACCGGCTTTGCCGTCAGTGATTACAGTCTCTGGCCACCTGGTGCCACCATGCTGCTGGTGATGACCATGTTTGTCGGTGCCTGCGCCGGTTCAACCGGTGGTGGCATGAAAGTAGTACGCATTATGTTGTTGTTTCGTCAAGGCAACCGTGAAATCCGGCGACTTGTGCATCCGCATGGTATTATTCATGTAAAAATGGGGAATCAGCGTATCTCATCAAATGTTACAGAAGCATTATGGGGCTTCGCCGTATTGTTCATCGTCTGTTATGTTATTATCGC
>WFUI01000028.1 GCA_015485035.1 Mariprofundus sp. | reverse complement strand
GCATTGACGATCTTGCCTGCGAATGCATCTGTCTGACGGCTGCGGAAACGCATCTGCAAGGCCAGTGTCATCACCGGGGTCGGAATGGCCAAATCAATCGCCTCCTTGGCGGTCCAGCGCCCTTCGCCGGAATCATCCATCCAGTCGGACAAAGATGAGAGATCACCATCGGCCTCCAGCGCATCGCCGGTCAAATCCAGCAACCATGAACTGACCACCGAACCATGCTGCCATACGCGTGATATCTGGTGCATATCCAGATCGAATTCCTCTTTGGCTTTCATCAGTTCAAAGCCTTCGGCAAAGGCCTGCATCATGCCGTATTCCATACCATTATGAACCATCTTGACGAAATGACCGGAACCGATCGGCCCCATATGGCCCCAGCCCTTGCCGTCATTCGAGGCCAGCGTGGTCAGTGCCGGCGCAATCAGATCAATGGCTGCTTTTTCGCCGCCAATCATCAGCGAGTATCCGTTCTGCAAGCCCCAGACGCCACCGGAGGTGCCGCAATCGGCAAACAGCACACCCTTTTCGGCCAGTTCAGCGCCGCGACGCTGACCTTCCTTATAATTGGAATTACCACCATCGATAATCAGATCGCCTGCCTCGACACCGGCCTCCAGCAAACCGGCAATCGTGCCATCGACAAACTGATGCGGCACCATCACCCAGATCACGCGTGGCGTCGGCAGCTGTGCAATCACATCGACCAGACTGCTGGCCGCCGATACACCTTCAAACTCATCGGCCAGGGCTATGCCCGGTGCTGCATCCACATCGAAGGCGACCACTTCATGCTCACCCTGCATCAAACGCTTCACCATATTGCCGCCCATGCGACCCAATCCAATCATTGCCAGTTTCATCATTCGTCTCCTTTTTTCAAATTCAAAATCTTTCACCACAGAGTACGCAGAGTTTCGCAGAGTAAACCAATAGAAAATAATGAGGCATGCACATTTTTGATCTGATGATAACTATGGACATTCATTTGTTATGTGGCTTCTACAAACATGCCTTGCCTTTAACTCTGCGTACTCCGTGGTAATTGCTTTTCGTTTTTCTTTAATCCAGATCATCCGATGCCAGCCATTCCTGGGCATCGACGATGACATTATAACGCTCTCGCGCAGTATGCATGAGGCGACCGGCAAACTGGGGCCTGTCCATCAATACTTTGCAGAAATCGCGTTTTTCCATGATATACAGGGCGCAGTATGTTACCGCACGCACTGATGCACGGCGTTTTTTGGTCACCAGCAGGCTCAATTCGCCAAACACCTGTCCGTCGCTCAAGGTGGTGACGACATCTCCTTCCTGATCAATAATATCCACGCTGCCCATTTCAATAATGAACAGCTCGCGTCCTTCATCACCGTATCTGGCAATTTCATCGCCGGCATTGAATACAGCCGGTTTGAGCATCATGGCAAAGGCGTGAAGCATGGTTTTGCCGCTCCCCTCAAACATCGGCACGCGCTCAAGCGCCTGCTGCGGTGTCCGCGCCAGCCAGCGCCGGTGATCGGGTGCGAGCAGATTAAATGCCGCTTTCGGCCCCCATGAGCCGAACGGATAATTGGGGAAGTCGCGAGCCTTTTCACTGCCCCATACATCCAGAATCGGCTGCACGATGCTCCATGCCGTTTCCACCAGATCCGAGCGCGAAAACAGCGAGGGATCGCCGTGCATGCAATCGTACAACATGGTTTCATAACCGGTGCCCGGATGCGTGATAAATGCCTCGTCATATTCAAAGTTCATATTGACCTTGCGCATATGCATCGACGGCCCGGGCCGCTTGGCCAGAAAACGAATCTCGATACCCTCATTGGGCTGGATACGGAAAATCAGCTGATTGGCTTCCAGCTGGCCGGAAGCCGGCGTACCCTTGAAGGTGAACTCCGGCGCACGACGGAATTGCACGACAATCTCGGTGGACTTGGTGCGCAGCGCCTTGCCCGAACGCAGAAAGATGGGAACCCCGTGCCAGCGCCAGTTATCAATGCGTAACTTCACCGCTGCATAGGTTTCGGTATTGGAATGCGGATCAACCGCATGTTCCTGCCGATATGCCCTGGCTGGCGAACCATCGACATTGACACCTTCATCATACTGGCCGCGCACAGCATTATAACGCACCTCTTCCGGCTTCATGATGCGCACGGCACTGAGCAGTTTGAACTTTTCATTACGAATGGCTTCGGCCTCGAACGAGGTTGGCGGCTCCATGCACAAATAGGCCATCATCTGAAACAAATGATTCTGAATCATATCGCGAATCACACCGGACTGGTCATAATAACCGCCCCGCCACTCCACCCCGACCTGTTCGGTGGCGGTAATCTGGATATGATCGATATGAGTACGATTCCACAGCGGCTCGAACATGCCGTTGGCGAAACGGAATGCGAGCAGGTTCTGCACCGTTTCCTTGCCCAGATAATGGTCGATACGATACACCTGATCTTCGCGCCAGTAGGTAAGAATTTCCCGGTTCAGCTTACGCGCCGATGCCAGATCGGTGCCGAACGGCTTTTCCACGATGATTCGTCGCCAGCTACCTTTGCCATCATTGAGTCCGACCTGTTCCAGACCGGTAGAAATCATGCTGAACACGGAGGGCGGCGTAGCCATATAAAATAGAATATTACCACCGGTGTCATGACGCCCGTCCAGCGCCTGAAGGAATTTCTTTAACTGCTGGAATGCATGTTCATCATCAAAGCGGCCTTTCAGATAGTGAATCCGGTCGCAGAAATCCGCCCAGGCAGCATCGTCAAACTGCTCCTGACGTGAAAAAACATGCACATCTTCTGTCATTCTGGCCCGGAACGTCTGGGTACTGTATTCATCCATGGCCATACCGAGAATAGCGAAGGAATCCGGCAACAGATGATCGCAATAGAGATTAAACAGGGAGGGAATCAGCAAGCGTTTGGTCAAATCACCCGATGCGCCGAACACCACGATTACACATGGGTCGGGAGAATCCGCATCCAGATTCATGGCGGCCAAAAAATCGGGTGAGATTTCCTGTCTGCTTTGATTATTCATGATTTATACATCCAGTAAGACGGATTACTCCGCAGCATTGCGTCACAGAAAAAAACGATTCGGAAACCTACTCCTGTGCCACATCCGTTCCAACAATCAATGCATGAAATATTCGGCTTACCCTCTCCATCCGCTCAATAAGACGCTGCGGCGAATCGACTGCAGCATGGCGACGCATGGTCTCCCACTCGATTGCCGTCAGATCATTTGGCAATTTTCCGATGGAACGCCATAACTCTACACGCAGTACATTCTCCATCTGACGATAGTCCAGATAGGTTTCAGCCAGAAAACCGGCATATTGATGCCAGCTGTCTGGCGCGCTTTGTGGCAGTTGGTGCAGAATATCAATCGTCCTTCTTGCATTGACAGCAAAAGCGAGCCGCGCGAATTGAGCCATAAACTCGATATCCACCAGGCCGCCGGCATCCTGCTTCAGATTGATGATCGCATCGGACTTGCTGGCCAGATGATCAAGCATCTTGTGGCGCATCGTAATCATATCCGCAGCCAGATCAGCCTGATTTCGCGGTTGATTCAGCACCTCTGTTACCACTTGCTCGACACGCTCTCTGTCCGCATCCCTCCCGGCTACGGAACGCGCCCGACATAGCGCCTGATGTTCCCAGGTTTGGGCTTCATGTAATTGATAATCCCGAAAGCCTGTTATGCCGGTCACCAGCACGCCGGAACTGCCTGACGGACGCAAACGCGCATCGAACTCAAACCCCGCCCCGAATGGCGGTTTACCGGTCAGATACTGAATCATACGCCGGCCAAGGCGCTGGGCATGTTCACCCATGCTCCGTTTTCCCAATATCTCACGCGGATCATCGTGCGCCAATACAAACACCATATCGAGATCAGACACCAACCCCATTTCACGCGAACCGTGTTTACCCATGGCCAAAGCCACAAACGGAAAATCGGCAGACAGTTCCATTTGGTGGAGGCAGAGGCGCAGCACAGCCTGCGTCGCCGCATCGGCAATATCCGCCAGCCAACCGCCAATCTCCATCGCATCAGCTGTATGGGCATCGACTGCGAGCGCCGACAACAATCTACCCCGATCCACCCAGCGACCAATATCAGCCAGGGTTTGTTCCACATCACCGAAATCGCGCAGCCCACCCAAATGACGACAAATATCTCCGATATCGTTCGCACTGTGTTCAACCGTTAGCGGCCACTCCAGCCATGAGGGATCTTTGACAATATGATTAGCCAGATAACGGCTGGCCGAGAGCACCCCGACTAACCAGTCCAGCGCACCCTGATGCGTGGCCAGCAGATCAATCCAGGTGGCACGTCCGGCAATTGAGCGTATCAGTTCGGCCAGCGACTCCAGTGCAGTTACCCCGTTGGCATCATCAAGCCAGCGCGGCATGGCGTAAGACAGAATCCGCTCCACCTGCACCCGGCTGCGTTCGGGCAACAGGCCGCGCGATAAATTCACATCAATATTGTGCAGCGCAGCCTGTATGCGGCGTTGATCCTCTGGCTGCATGCCATCCAGACCGACATGGGCGCCATTCAACCAGTCCTGACCCATGCGGGCACCGGCATCGACCGGTTTGACGAATTTATTGAATGCGGCCTCAACGATGCCGGCATGCCGCAGCAGCTGCTGTTCTATATCGGCAATACCGGTAGCTGCAGACAGATAATCACGATAATCTGCAGGCAGCTTGTGGGTCTGTTCGCCGCGCCGGGCCTGAATGGCGTGTTCGATTCGCCGCCAGAATCTGTACGCCTCCTTGAGTGGTTCCACTTCTTGTTGCGCGATAACGCCCGCCTGCATCAGTGCATCAATGGCCTGCATGCTGGGTTGCAGGCGCAGTTCAGGGGTTCTGCCACCATGCAACAGTTGCAATGACTGGATAATGAATTCGATTTCGCGAATGCCGCCCCTGCCCCGCTTCACATCAAACCCCGGTGCTATACCGCCACTTCCGGCCTGAATATCAATGCGGCGTTTCATCTCGGCCAGCGCTGCCACGGTGGTATAATCCAGATAACGACGATAAATAAACGGTGCAACGCCTTCGACAAATGCCTGGCCCAGCATCAAATCCCCCGCCACAGGACGCGCCTTGATCAACATGGCCCGTTCCCATGTCTGGCCATACTCCAGATAGTGATTAAGCGTGGCATCAAGGCTCAGGGCAATGGAGGCACCATCACCGCCGGGTCTGAGCCTCATATCCACCGGCCATACAATGCCATCTGCTGTGCGCTCGCTCATCAGTCGAATCAACATTCTGGACATTTGTGTATAATATTCAGCTACCGGAATCGATTGACGTCCGCCCGTTGACTCTCCACTACCCTGCCATATGAACAGCGGATCAACATCCGAACCCAGATTCAGTTCCCGCCCCCCCAGTTTGCCAAGACCAACCACACAGAACGAACCATTGACCACACGCCCGTAACGCGGCGCAATCAACCGCTCTGCCATTTTCAACGCCAGAGAAAGCAATCCTGAAGCCAGATCCGCAATCGCCCGACATGAAATGTCTATATCTCCATTAAGACCTATTTCCCACCAGATCAGATGCCGGTGTGCCCGGTTTTTGCACTGGCGCAGATGGGACATACAGCTCATCAAATCGTTGCTGTCACAGGCAGGCACCCAGTTGTGGCTGCCATCCGGCATCTGGGCATTGTCAGTATCGACAAACAGATTCCTGCACTCATCTTCGGTAGCGCTATGCATCAACATTGAAAACTGCTGCGACAGATCAAAAACCCGCTGCACATCGGCATGCAGGTGTGCAGGAATCTTTTCCAGCATGGAGTCGTTCATTGCTTAACTATAGTCTCTGATACCTCCATTGCATATCGCAGAGCTGTCGACCCCTGTTCAACGCATCTGATCCGGACAAAAAAAGGCCGCCCTTTCGGACGGCCTTTCTGTATTCACAGCCTGTTTATTCAAACAGACATCATCATTAGGGAGATGCTGATTGAATCAGCACTTCCTTAGCAGGAGTAGTACATCTGCATCTCAATCGGATGCGGACGCATACGCAGTTCAGTGACTTCTTCCATCTTCAGTTCGATGTAGGCATCAATCATATCATCATCCATCACACCGCCGACTTTGAGGAAGTCACGATCGGCAGACAATGCTTCGAGCGCCTGATCCAGGCTACTGCACACTGTCGGGATTTTCGCTTCTTCTTCCGGAGGCAGGTCGTACAGGTTTTTATCTGCAGCTTCGCCCGGATCGATCTTGTTGGCAATGCCGTCAAGGCCGGCCATCAGCATGGCGGTGAAGGTCAGGTACGGATTGCCAGACGAATCAGGGAAACGCACTTCGATACGGCGCGCCGGATCAGAATTCACAACCGGAATACGGATGGAGGCCGAACGATTACGGTTGGAATAGGCCAGCATCACCGGCGCTTCGAAGCCCGGCACCAGACGCTTATAGGAATTGGTGGACGAGTTGGTGAAAGCATTCAGTGCGCGGGCATGTTTGATGATGCCGCCAATGTACCACAGCGCTTCCTGACTCAGATTGGCGTATTTATCACCTGCGAACAGGTTCTTGCCATCCTTCCAGATAGACTGGTGAACATGCATGGCCGTACCGTTGTCATTGAAAATCGGCTTGGGCATGAAAGTAGCCGTTTTACCATGCGCATCGGCAACATTATGTACGACATATTTGTACCACTGTGCCTTGTCCGCCTGCTCGATAAGCTGGCCGAAACGCATGGCCAGCTCGCACTGACCGGCAGTTGCCACTTCATGGTGATGGCATTCCATGGTAATGCCCAAATCTGTCATCACCAGACTCATATCGTTACGCATTTCATGCAGGGAATCGACCGGCGGCACGGGGAAGTAACCACCCTTCACACTTGGGCGATGACCGGTATTGCCACCTTCATATTTAGCATTCGAATTCCACGCTGCTTCTTCTGATGCCACTTCGTAGCTGCAGCCACCCATCTCATTCTTGTAGCGCATACCGTCAAAAACAAAGAACTCCAGTTCAGGTCCGAAATAAACGGTATCGGCAATGCCCGCTGTGCGGATATAGCTCAATGCCCGCTGTGCCACCTGACGCGGACAACGGTTGTAGTCCTGGCCGGTCAATGGATCGATCACCTGAGCCACCAGCACCAGCGTGGAAGCTTCGAAGAATGGATCGATATTGGCGCTGGCCGGATCCGGAATCAGTGCCATATCGGAATTATTGATATCACACCAGCCGGCAATGGATGAGCCGTCGAAAGCAAAGCCATCTTCAAAGCAATCTTCGTTCAGCTCGCCGATTGGAAATGTTACGTGCTGCCATTTGCCCTTGGTGTCCGTAAAACGAACATCTACAAATTCGCACTCGTTTTCTTTTACAAGGTCAAAAACCTTTTGAATTGCGTCACTCACTGTTGATCTCCTCTCATTGGTTACAGAAAATCCCACCCGGTAAAATAGGAAGCGGGACTTTGTCACAAATTCGATGTCATGGCAATCAATCCTGTCGCCGGCTTTCCGCCGGCAAACATGCACAATCGGTATACACACCATGGTGAAAAACGGATGGGAAAGGGAATGCACGCACCATGGAAAGGGGGAGACGGGAAAGCTGCGTGCATCCCCCAATCGGGTCAGTTACATGTTCCGCTGCAGACAACATGGTTCTTATCCGGCGATAACATCATAACCAGGGCCATATCAACATATCATTCTATACGATGGCTATGACCGGGACACAGCAATGTGTCTGTCACCGGACAATTTGCTTACAAATAAATAAATACAAATAAAAAACCTGAAAAAAACAGCAACGGCATTTCCCGGCTCGCCGACCCCCGTTAAGAAGATGCTGAATTCATCAGTGCTCCCCTAAATAGCACAGACAATATTGCCCAACCGTTCGGTCAGCTTCATGTTTTCAGCATAATCGACAGGTACAATCACCATACTCGGACCGGATTCCGAAAAAGCAGCTTCAAGCACACCCTGAAGCTCTGTGCTGCGTGCCACGCGATGTCCGTTCCAGCCGAATGCTCCGGCCAGCAACATCCACTGCGGATTGCCAAAACTCAGGTCGGTATGATGCCCGAACTGGTTCTGTTGTTTCCAGGCAATCAGGCCGTAGGCGTTATCTTCCCACACCATCACCACAATATTGCTGTTTAACCGTTTGGCCGTTTCCATCTCCTGCACATTCATCATGAAACCAGCATCGCCACACAGGGCCAGAATACGTTTGTCAGGATAGACCAGCGATGCCCCGATGGCACCGGGCAAGGCAAAACCCATCGAGCAGAATCCGTTGGGAATCAGGCAGGTATTGGGCTCGTGGCATTGATACTGACGGGCAATCCACATTTTATGGGCTCCGACATCAGATAACAGAATATCTTCACGCCCCATCACCCTGCGTACATCGGCCAGCACCTTCTGGGGCCGAATCAGGGGCTCCGTTTCATCGGCAGCATATTGCATCAGTTCCTGCTGCATCTGTTGCCGCGTTTGCCGCTGCTGACTCAAATTTCGCTGTACCGGCCCGAGCTGCTCGATATTGGCATTGATGGCGGCCAGCGTATGGCTCAAGTCTCCGACCAGTTCCAGTTCAGGCTGATAATGCTCATCAATTTCAGCCGGCTGGAAATCGATATGAATAATGTGTTTGTCGCGACCTGCATTCCACAAATGAGGATGATATTCGACCATATCGTAACCCAGAGTAATGACCAGATCGGCTGCATCCAGCGCACAAGCCACTACATCTTTGGCCTGCAAACCAATCGTATACAGACAATAACCGGCGTCGGCATCGACACAACCCTTGGCCATGAATGTGTTGATAACGCCGATGCCGGTGACCTCGCAAAAGCGGCGCAACTCACGGCTGGCATCGTGACGCACGCAACCGTTACCAACCAGAATGACGGGACGTCTGGCAGCCCTGAGCATGGCAAAAGCCGTATCGATTTGCCCCGGATCTGCGACCGGACGACGATAGCGGCGCGGCTGCATGGGCTGCGCATCGGTTTCCAGTCTGGCAACATCCTCAGGCAGTTCGATATGACATGCGCCCGGTTTTTCTCCCCGCGCAAGACGCACGGCCTTGCGCACAATTTCCGGTACGGCGGATGGATGACGGATCGAAGTCGCCCACTTGGTCACCGGCTTGAACATGCTCACCACATCCATAATCTGGTGAGATTCCTTGTGCAGGCGGGTGGTTGCCCCCTGACCGGTCAGCACCAGCATCGGCGCATGATCCATATTGGCATCTGCCACGCCGGTAATCAGATTGGTCGCCCCCGGCCCCAATGTTCCCAGGCAGGCGGCCGGATTACCGGTTAACCGCCCGTAGGCCTCGGCCATAAAAGCCGCACCCTGTTCATGCCGGGTCAGGATAAAACGAATTGAATCGGAAGCCTCCAGCGCCATCATAAAATCGGCATTCTCTTCACCCGGCACGCCGAAAATATATTCGACACCTTCGGTTTCCAGACACTTCACCAGCAATTCCGCTGTATTCATATGCATCTCCTTAGAAACAGATCAAAACCTTTTCACCACGAAGACACAAAGGCACAAAGTAGGCATGACTAGTAACTGATCTTTCTTAGTGTCTTTGTGCCTTTGTGGTAAATGCTTTTACACTGCATTGGAATGGATGACGGTCATTTTTTCGATTTGCATATCGCGGATCGTGAACGGGATGCCGCCCACGCCGAGACCTGAGTGTTTCAGGCCGGCGAAGGGCATCCAGTCCACCCGGAAAGCAGTATGATCGTTGATCATTACAGACGAGGCATCCAGTCGATTGGCAACGCCCAACGCCATATCAATATCGCGACTGTAAACAGAAGCCTGAAATGCCATATCCAGCCCGTTGGCTTCTTCGATCGCTTCATCCAGCCCGGTAAACGGATAAATACACACCACCGGCCCGAACACCTCACGTGTGGACACAGTTGCATCGTGCTGTGGATTAAACAGCACGGTCGGTGCATAACAATGGTGATCGAGCCTGTCGCCTCCGCACAATAATTCTGCGCCACCAGCCACCGCCTCTTTCACCCACACATCCACGCGATCCACTTCCCGTGGGCGAATCAGTGGACCGACTTCGGTTGCATCCGATATGGGATCACCCACCACCAGCGCTTTGGCCTGAGCCGCCATTTTGTCCGCCAGTTTACGAGCAATCGATGCATGCGCAAACAGGCGCTGCACCGAAACACATACCTGACCGGCATGATAAAACGCCCCTTTCACCAGACCCGGCAACGCCTTTTTAATATCCGCATCCTTGCACACAATCACCGGCGCTACGCCGCCATGCTCCAGCGCACAACGCGTGCCGGCTGCCAGCTTCGAGCGCAAATGCCAGCCGACTTTTGCACTGCCGATAAAACTGAAGAAGCCCACGCGCACATCGGTTACAAGCCGCTCAGACAGCTGTCTTGATTCCGGCACAATGCACTGCAACCATCCCTCCGGCACGCCGGCCTGATGAAACAGCTTCACCAGCCGCAAACAGGATAGCGGCGTATCCGCCGCCGGTTTAACGATCACCGGACAACCCGCCGCAATGGCCGGGCCGACTTGATGCGCAATCAGATTAAGCGGATGATTAAAAGCACTGACCGCCACCACCACGCCAATCGGCTCCTTCTGCATCAGCGCCACCCGGTGTTCAGAAGCCGCATTCACCCCCATCACCGGCGGATGCGGGACATCGGTGCGCAGGGTATCGATGCAAATGTGAATACTGTCGATACAACGGGCCATCTCGATTCGAGAATCTGTCAACGGTTTGCCACCTTCCTCTGCTGCACCCAGTGCCAGTGATTCGGCCTGCTCTTTCAACAGTTCAATCATGCGCTCCAGGCTGGCGATGCGTTGATCGACGGGAATCCACCCTTCCCGATCAGCGAATAATCGGCTGGCACAAGTCAACGCTGACTCCACAGCTGCCGCATTGGCAGTGGCTACTGTAGCAATGAGGTGATCATCGTAAGGGGATTTCACCTCCAGCGGTTTGCCTTCAGCTTTCACTTCAACGGCACCGGCAATCATTAACGGGAAATGTTCAACTTCTGTCATCTGTATTACTCCTTTCCGTGCGGAAAACCGGCTTCGGTTTCCGGATGAATGATATGCAAGCCTGCGCTGCTGCCGTCCATGGTCACCACGCGCGCATGTCGGCGCTGTAACTGGCGCGGATGTTTAACGCCGCAGGAATGTGCAATCACGCCCACGTCATGCCGCATGTTTTCCACATAATACGCCACTCTTATCGCCTTGTCCTGCGGATCAAGTCCGCGCTGTAAACGTTTCTGGTGCGTGGTGATGCCGGTCGGACAGGTATTTTTGTTGCATTGCATGGCCTGAATACAGCCCAGCGCAAACATAAAACCACGCGCCGATACGATAAAATCCGCCCCCATACACAGCGCCCAGGCGACGCCGGACGGCGTAATCAGCTTGCCCGAGCAAATCACCCGCACCCGATCGCGCAAGCCGTAACCGACCAGGTGATCAATCAACATCGGCAGACTTTCTTTCAGCGTCATGCCCATAAAATCCATCAGCGGTTGGGGTGCAGCACCGGAACCGCCATCGGCGCTGTCCAGGGTGATAAAATCCGGGGCTGCGTGAACACCGCGCCGTTTGATTTCATCGAACAGGTTATCCAGCGCTCCACAACCGCCCAGCACCAGTTTAAATCCGACCGGCTTGCCGGTGACCTCGCGAATACGGGCTACCATATCCAGCAGTTCACCCGGATTATCGATCTCCACATGCCGATTCGGACTGATCGAATCCTGCCCCTCTGGAATACCTCGAATGGCCGCGATTTCAGCCGTGACTTTCAGGCCCGGCAAAATACCGCCCTTGCCCGGCTTGGCACCCTGACTGAGTTTGATTTCAAATATTCTGACCTGTTCAATGGCAGCGAGTTCACGCAACTTCTCATCAGACAAGCTCCCATCTGCATCGCGCACGCCGTATTTGGCCGTACCGATCTGCATGACAATATCGCAGCCGCCCGACAAATGATGCGGCGATAATCCGCCTTCACCGGTATTCATCCAGCAACCGGCTCTGGCCGCCCCGTGCGAGAGCGCCTGCACTGCCACTTTGGACAGCGCCCCGTAACTCATGCCGGAAATATTAAACAGACTGCTTGATTCAAACGGGACAGCGCAGTCCGGCCCTATGACCATGGCCTGCGTCGGCACTGCATCGACATCCAGCGTCGGATAAGGGCAGTTCACAAACGAGACACTGCCGACCGGATTCACATCGCGCGTCGAACCGAACGGAATGGTGCTGTCCTGATTTTTGGCAGCCCGGTAGACCCAGTCGCGCAGCGCACGATTAAACGGCATTTCCTCTCGATCCATGGCAAAGAAGTATTGCCGGAAGAATGTGCCCAGATGCTCGAACAGACCGCGAAAACGACCAATGACCGGATAATTGCGCCGCACGGCGTTCCTGCTTTGGGTAACATCCACGATAAACATCACCACCAGTGCCAACAACAAGCCAACCAGCGAAATCAGCAACAGTGCCGACAAACCATTGTATACACTTCCGATGAATTCACTGAACATAGAGTCCCCGCCTTTTACGGGGTTATGTCGTGATGGTGTTCCTTTTGATTACATGATGGCTGAAAACGTCAACTACGCATCACGAAAATTTGCCTGTATTACTCCCAAAACCCGTGCGTGATCGGATAACGTCGATCCCTGCCAAAGGCGCGTTCGGTGATTTTCACTCCCGGCGGTGCCTGGCGACGTTTGTACTCGGCCAGTTGTAACATGCGCACCACGCGTTTGACTTCATCATATTCAAAACCGCGAGCCACTATTTCGTCCACACTGAGGCGCTCCTCGATATTGGCTGTGAGAATGGCATCCAGTACTTCATAATCAGGCAGGGAATCCGAATCCTTCTGATCCGGTCTTAATTCAGCTGATGGCGGTTTTGTGATCGTATTTTCAGGAATCACTTCGTGTTCCCGGTTCAGCCAGCGGCACAGGGCAAACACTTCTGTTTTATACACATCCTTGAGCATGGCGAAACCACCGGCCATATCGCCATACAGGGTGGCATAACCCACCGCCATTTCCGATTTGTTGCCGGTGGTCAATACCATGCGTCCGGTTTTATTCGAAATCGCCATCAGCAACAGACCACGCATGCGTGCCTGAATATTTTCCTCGGTGATATCCGGCTCCGATTTATTCCAGGCAGCAAAGGTATCAGCCAGTGTCGCTTCAACTGCCGCAACGCTTTCAGCAATCGGCAGGGTAATCGCCTCGATCCCCAGATTCGCCACCAGCGCCTCGGCATCGGTAATCGAATGATCACTGGAATACCGCGATGGAAGCAATACACCCAGTACATTTTCAGCTCCCAGCGCCTCGACCGCGACAGCTGCTGTCAGGGCCGAATCAATGCCCCCGGACAGGCCGATCACCACCTGTGTGCAGCCGTTACGCAACACATAATCGGCTACGCCCATCACCAGCGCCCGGTGAATCTGCTCAATCGGCTCAGGTAAGGCGGCAATATACGTATCCCCTGCCAGAGCCGGATCAATCTCACCTTGCCAGAGCTCGAACAATGG
>WFUI01000027.1 GCA_015485035.1 Mariprofundus sp. | reverse complement strand
CCAGGCCAGCACAGCCTCAGCTGACTGATCCATCATCTCGGCATGCACGCTGGCAGCAGCTATACCAGTGAACAGCGATGCCCATGCCGGGCTGATGCTCAGTGAATCCAGCACGACAGGTGATGGCATATGAGCGGCCTGAACGGATAAACGTTCCAGACGGACACTCAGCCCTTCGATATGCAGCGATGCATAATGTATATCAACACCGTGATGCAAAGCCTGTTGATCGATTTCGTCTTGCAGCCATAGCTCCGGTTGCCAACGCATCAGCACAAACAGCAGCAAGGCCAGCAAAAATACCAGACACAACTTCTGCCAGGACAGATGCCGTGATTCAGTGACAGGCGATATCGGTGGGGTCATAACTGTTTGCTGTCCATTATTTTCCCGACAACCGCTTCTTCAGGCAAATCACAATAGATATATACTTGTATCATCGCCTCAGCCATACCTCCACTGTCGTATCATTCCAAAACCAGGTCGAAATTCTGATTTCGCACAGCCCGATCGCTGTATATCAGTCTATGCTTTTACGTCGGGGCTATTAAATGGAAGCAGTCTGACCTTCCATATAAAGCGGACATCACAAACCGCTTATTCTACAGTGACGGACTTGGCCAGATTTCGGGGCTGATCAACATCTGTACCCTTGAGTACAGCGACATAATATGCCAATAACTGTAAAGGAACACTGTAGACAATCGGCGCCGTCCCCGGGTAAATATCGGATAGCGTCAGGTTCTGATAATGATCCAGTTCGACCCTGACCTTATGATCACTGAACAGGAACAATTCTCCGCCACGTGCACGCACCTCCTGCAGATTGGACAGTACCTTCTCCAGAAGTGGATCATCGGGCAACGCGCAAACCACCGGCATGCTTTCATCCACCAGCGCCAGTGGTCCATGCTTTAATTCGCCTGCGGGATATGCCTCGGCATGGATATAGGATATTTCCTTGAGCTTCAGAGCCCCTTCCATGGCCACAGGATAGAATGGGCCACGGCCAAGGAATAATGCATTATGTTTGTCTGAAAAATGTTTTGCCATTGCCTGAATAGCATCCGACATTTCCAACACAACTTCGACCTGACGGGGTAATGCATGCAGCTCATTGACCATCACTGTTTCCTGCTCAGCCGTCAGACCATGACGACCAGCCAGTGCAATCGTCAGCAGGCGTAAAGCAACCAGCTGCGTCGTAAATGCCTTGGTGGAAGCGACACCAATCTCGGTTCCTGCCCGCGTCATGAAACACACATCGGATTCCCGCACCAGAGAACTTTCGGGCACATTGCAAACAGTAAGACTGCCAACATATCCACTTGAGCGGCTGCCACGCAGCGCAGCCAGCGTGTCAGCGGTTTCTCCGGACTGTGAAATCGTGATCAACAGAGAGCCTTCCGGCACCACCACATTGCGATAGCGGTATTCGCTCGCCACCTCAACACTGCATGACATGCCCACCTCTTCGAGCCAATAGCGTGCGACAAGACCCGCGTGATAACTGGTGCCGCAGGCGACAATCTGCACATGACGCGCCTTGTCCAGCAATGCCGATGTTTCATGGCCAAAACTGGATTCAAGCAAACGCCCGTTATGAATTCTGCCTTCCAGCGTCTCCGATATCACACTCGGCTGCTCAAATATCTCCTTGAGCATATAGTGGGCATAGGGTTCTTTTTCAATACTGCCACCGGTGAGTCGTGACGACTTGACTGCCCGTTCGACCCGATCACCTTCGGCATTGTAAATGGTGATACTATTGCGACGAACTTCCGCGACATCCCCTTCTTCAAGAAAAATAAATTTTTTCGTTACAGACAGTAGCGCTGTCACATCCGAAGCAATAAAATTCTCGCCATCGCCAAGCCCGATAACCAGCGGGCTGCCTGACCTGGTCACAACGATGCGATCAGCATCGTCCGGACTGGCAGCCGCCAGTGCATAGGCACCATCCAGCTCGGCAGCAGTCGCAATCACAGCAGCAAGCAAATCCGCACCGGATTCCAGTTTATCAGCCATCAAATGTGCAATCACTTCTGTGTCAGTTTCAGAAGTAAACTCATAGCCCATAGCAACAAGCCGTTCACGCAACTGCACATGATTCTCAACAATACCATTGTGTACAACAGCCACCCTGACGCCACTCACATGGGGATGCGCATTGCGTTCGGCCGGTACGCCATGCGTAGCCCAGCGCGTATGCGCAATACCGAGATTTCCAACGACATCCGATTGTTCAACCAGTTTTTTGAGCACCTTCACCTTGCCCAGAGTTCGGAAGCGTTTTAAACCGTCTGCGACATCCCGGACGGCGAGTCCGGCAGAATCATAACCGCGATATTCAAGACGCTGGAGCCCTTCCAGCAAAACCGGCAAGACATTTCGATCTGCAATGGCACCTACGATCCCGCACATCAGTGATTATCCTTTACAGGCCTCTTCCAGTTCGGCATGTGCTTTTGCTCACTTCGTTCAGACAGGGTTAACCCGCCGGCATCCACATCGCGGGTAATGGTACTGCCGGCGCCAATGGTCGCATGATCGCCAACACGAACAGGTGCCACAAGCTGAGTATCTGAACCGACAAACACATCATCTCCGATCTCGGTGAGGAATTTATTGGCACCGTCATAGTTACAGGTGATGGTTCCGGCACCGATGTTGCAATTCCGGCCGATGGTGGCATCACCGATATAAGCAAGGTGATTTACTTTGCTACCCTCTCCAACCACCGCCTTTTTCACTTCGACAAAATTACCGATATGTACACCCTCATCCAGTCGAGCCTCGGGTCTCAGTCTGGCAT
>WFUI01000026.1 GCA_015485035.1 Mariprofundus sp. | reverse complement strand
CGGACATGGCAGGGAAACGGGGTTATTTGTGTATTCGGGTGATTTTCGAACCTTCAAACGTGATATTATACATCAACCCCTTGTTGGAGAAGATGAATCCGATGATCGGGTCTTTCAGCGTATTGGTATCAATGTCACCGCCAATGCCAACCGTGATCAGTGCCACGCTGCCATCCACACCGGCTTTCCAGCCGTCACTGGATTTAAAGCCTTTGAGTGCATCCCGGGTCATAAACATAATAATCTGGGACTTCATCTGAGCGCCTATCTGAAAACCGATCGAGGCTGCAGCCGTATTATAGTAGCCGGTGATTTTACCGTGCTCCAGCATGGCACCTTCACCATATTCGCCGCCGACACCAAAGCCGGCTTTAAATACTTCCGGGAACACCAGAATGGCAGTTGCCTTATTGGCCAGCTCCCGCCCCGATTTCACCTGCGAATAAAATGTAGTCAGCGTTGACCTTACCTTGGCATTGATTTCGGCCTTGCCGGCTGCCTCGGCGGTGGGGATGCTCAGCAGGCCGACAACCAAAGATAATATGAACAGTTTGGCGCGCATTGAGATTGATAACATTACAGACTCCTTTTATTTCACATCGGAAACAGTCCGGCAATGCTGCGTTATTTTGTGATGGCGTGTATGATGTGAATCACACTTCTTTTGCACTGTCTGACTGACAGGCTAGTTTGAGCACGGAACTGATGGAGACGTGGTGAGAAAACTGATGATAACGCTGTTAACCTTGTTTGTTCTGATTTTGATGGGAATATTTTCTATGGGTATTTACTCGCATAAGACCCCTGAGCTGGGGCTCATCGATGGCAAGCTCAGCCCCTGCCCTGACAAACCCAACTGCGTATGCAGTGAGGGCGATACGGCGGATGTGCAACACAGTATCCAGCCATTATCGACTGAAGGAATAGATTATGCCGCAGCCTGGGCCAGCCTGATTGACGCGGTAAAGGTCAGTGGTGGATCGGTTCTACAGAACAGCGGCACCTATTTGCATGCGACATTCACATCACCGCTGTTCCGCTTTGTGGATGATTTTGAAGCGCGACTGGATGCTGACAAGCGAACCATACACATGCGCTCGGCATCGCGTGTAGGTCATTCCGATTTCGGCGTGAATCGTAAAAGGGCCGAAAGAATTCGTCTCGAATACGACAAGCATTCACCACCAAGAACAAGCCAGGTCATCAGGTAATACACACAGCGGCTGCTTTAAATCGCCACGGATTCCCATAAAACCCTTATGTGTCATGATGGTCGATCAGCGCCGTTCGCGAAGGGCAATGAACGCCCGTAAGCAGTTATTAAGCTGAGTGTCCGGGTCAATAACGGACCCTCGGAAACTAGTGGAAAACATACCAAACATGATGAACCTGGGTACAACAAGAAACGTGTCTAAAAATGGACTAATTTGTATGGTCAAATAATAATATCCGGTTCAACCATGGGGGGAAGGTTATAAGCATGATAAAACCACTTTTGTTAACTCTGCTATCAGTAATAATTTCCGGCTGCTCTAGTGCCATTCTGGATACAGACAGAGCGGACTGGGGCATTATGAAGATGTCAATTGTCAACACCACCGACAATACTTTTATTGCGGACGGCAAGTGGAAATCAACAATGGGCGCTTTGAACGCCAATCGTTTTGGGCTTGCGTGTGACAACACAGTAAATGATATGAGATTCCATCATGGTGATTACCGGCATTGGTTTGTGGCACCAAGTGATTCAACCAAGTTGCAGGGGATGAAAAAATGTTCCAAAGATTCCCAATCAGAACCAAGCTGTATCGAAAACTGGAATCTATGCGGTAGAAAAGTACGAGTGACATGCCTGGATGATAAATTTTGTGGCCAAAGCGGCGAATCATCTCTGGTCGCACAAATCAATAATCACAATCCACCCACCAATAATTACTTGCCAAGCGTAATAGTTAAAGAGCTGACACAAGCACTGGGGAAAAGTCCAAGAGTAGCAAAATCAGTTGTGCTTTACATTACAGACTTTTGTCCTGCCGAGCATTCCAACAACAAAAAAAGCAACCAGTGCCAGAGAGCGCAGGTTGATGTTTCAACCGCGGCTTTTCTAATGATGGGAAAAACGAACCCGCAAGGCTATATCAATACAAACGTGGATGTTTCTGTGGAGTTGCT
>WFUI01000025.1 GCA_015485035.1 Mariprofundus sp. | reverse complement strand
TTTGGTCTCGAATACGATCTTGATCTGTTCATGATTGTCGCAGTCGATGATTTCAATATGGGTGCAATGGAGAACAAGGGACTGAATATCTTCAATTCACGGCTGGTGTTTGCCAGCCCTGAAACGGCCACCGATGATGATTATATCGCTATCGAAGCAGTGATCGGGCATGAATATTTCCATAACTGGACGGGTAATCGGGTGACTTGTCGCGACTGGTTTCAACTCAGTTTGAAAGAAGGGCTGACTGTTTTTCGCGATCAGGAATTTACTGCGGATACACATTCGCGGGCCGTGAAACGTATCGAAGATGTGCGCTTGCTGCGCACCCATCAGTTTGCTGAAGATGCCAGTCCGATGGCACATCCGATTCGTCCGGCCTCATATATGGAAATCAATAATTTTTATACTGTCACGGTGTATGAAAAGGGTGCCGAGGTGGTGCGATTATATCAAAAGCTGCTTGGTGTGGATGGTTTTCGCCGGGGTATGGATTTGTATTTTCAGCGCCATGACGGGCAGGCTGTGACCACCGAAAATTTCCTCGCTGCCATGGCCGACGCCAATAATACGGACCTGTCACAAATGCAGTATTGGTACGATCAGGCCGGTACGCCGAAATTGATCGTTCGTATGGATTATGATGCAGACAAACAGCGTTGTATTCTACACTGCTCGCAGTCCTGCTCTCCTGTGCCCGGAAACAGCAATAAGCATCCTTTTCTGATTCCGCTTGTGATGGGGCTGTTGCTGCCGGATGGCACTGAACAGCCGTTGCAACTGGATGGTGAATCAGCCGCTGACGGAACAACTCGCACATTGTTGATTCGTGATACCGGGCAATCGTTCACCTCTGTTCATGTGAAGGGAAAGCCAATACCATCATTGCTGCGCGGCTTCTCAGCACCGGTCGAACTCGATTATCCTTATTCGTTGTCTGAAAATGCATTTTTGATGCGCCATGATTCCGATCCGTTTAACCGCTGGGCTGCGGCACAGCGGTTGTCGATGCAGAGCTTATTGGCCATCCTGGACGGAGATGAGCCGGATGCAGGTGTGCCTGCTGCATTCGCCCATGTATTGCATGATCAAACGCTGGATGCAGCGTTGAAAGCCGAAGCAGTGATATTGCCATCTGAATCCGATATTGCCGAAGTCTGTTCGCCTTGTGATCCCGCCGCTATCCATGCTGCGCGTGAGCAATTGCGTCATCTGATTGCAACGGCATTGCGTCATGATTTCGAGGTGATTTACCATCACTTGTCTGCAACCACCGGAAGCGATGATAGCGCCATGCAGCAGCGTAAGCTGAAAAATGTGTGTATGACATATCTGGCAGCATTAAAGGATAACAAATCAATCAGCCTGGTTTATCGTCAGTTCACGACCGCCATGAATATGACCGACCAATACGCTGCATTAGCTGCGCTGGCCGATCTGGATTGCCCCGAAAGGAAGTTGGCACTGGCACAGTTTGAACAACAGTGGCAACGGGAACCTAATGTGATGGATAAATGGTTTGCTGTGCAGGCGGCCTCACAGCTTCCGGGTACGCTGGAACGCGTTCAAACGCTGCTTGAGCATGCGGCGTTTGATTTGCGTAATCCGAATAAGGTGCGGGCACTGATCGGAACATTCGCGTTGAGGAATCCAGCCGCATGTCATGCTGAAGATGGCAGTGGTTATACCTTTGTCGCTGATCAGGTGTTGGCACTGGATGCCATCAATCCGCAAATTGCAGCGCGTATGGTGAGGGCGCTGATGCGCTGGAAACGTCTGGAGCCGACCCGCAGCGCCTTGAATCGTGCTGCCTTGCAGCGCATAGCTGATCACCACGGTTTATCCGGCGATGTGTATGAAATTGTCAGCAAAAGTTTAGCCTGATGAAAATTTCTGACCTGCCGTTTAATCAAACCATTGGTTTACAAATTGATGGCGAGGCTGTTCATTTGAAGCAACAGGATCATTTGCTGAATCATGTCGGAAGTTTGCATGCATCCGTGTTACATGGTTTGGCCGAAGGCGCCAGCGGGCACTATCTGATTTTGAATCTGTTAACGCTATTCCCGCAATCACTGGTGCTGGCGAAGAAGGCGACGATACAATATAAACGCCCGGCGACCGGTGATTGTCTGGCCCGGGCGGATGTCAGCGAAGCAGCATTGCTGACATGTATCACCACACTCAAACGGCGTAACAGAGCGGTTCTGACTGTGCCTGTGAACGTGTTTTGTAAAGGCCACATAGTCGCAAAGGCTGAATTCGACTGGTGGCTCAGGTTAGAGATATAATGACTGTAGCTTAATCCGCCAGTTCCGCATTGTGATAGACTTTCTGCACGTCATCACAGTCATTCAGGGCAGCCAGCAACTGATCAAATACTACAGCATCTTCACCGTCGAGACTGGCCAGCGTTTGCGGTTCATAAGAGATATCATCGATCTCGAATTCAATTTCCGAGATGGCTTCAGTTAAGGCTGTTTTGGCTTTAAAAAACTCCGTATTGGGCGTGAGGACAGTGATCATGCCATCTTCGCATTCGATATCGCTGACATCAATATCGGCCATCATCAATGCTTCCAGAACAGCATCTTCATCACTTCCCTTGAATACAAAAACAGCCTGATGATCGAACATATGGGCCACCGCACCCGGCCCTCCGATTTTACCGCCGTTTTTAGCGAAGCACTGGCGTACATCATTATAGGTACGGTTGTTATTATCGGTCAGGCAGTCCACGATAATCATACAGCCACCGGGACCAAAACCTTCATAACGGGCAACGGAATAATCTTCACCACCGCCACCTTTGGCTTTTTCGATAGCCCGATCAATGACATGGGTCGGCACCTGGTCTTTTTTGGCATTATCCATCAATCGACGCAGAGCCAGATTGCCATTGGGGTCAATGCCGCCACTCTTGGCGCAGACATAGATTTCCCTGCCGTATCTGGAATAAACCCTGGTTTTGGCTCCGGCTGTTTTTGCCATGGAAACCTTGCGATTCTGATATGCTCTACCCATATTTAGTTACTCTCATTTTGATATTTATCGCATTCCGATATTCATCGATGCATCAGCGATTGTCTGATGTGTCCGGCATGATGATGCCACAGCCGGCAATAGTAATCAGGAATGTGATTAGACGATAGCAACAAGAAAAGGGGGTGTCCGAAATTATTGGATCGACCGGTGTTTCCCTGGCGTGTGACAGAGTATCTATATATTTCCCTCTCTGGTTTCCGAGCAGAAAATGCAGTTGTTGCCACCGTTCCGCTTGGCCAGATACATGGCATCATCGGCCCTGCCAAGCAGCGTATCGGTATCTGTACCATTTTCCGGATACATACTGATGCCGATACTTGCGCCAATCGAATACTCATCTTTGTCCAGCCTGATTGGTTCAGAGAGTGTCTGAATCACCTTGTCAGCGATGGATTTCACATCTTTCTGGTCATGGATATTTGTCAGCAGAATCGTGAATTCATCGCCACCCAGACGCGCTACGGTATCCTCTTCACGTACACAGGCCAGCAATCGTTGTGCGACCTTTTTCAGAGCCCGGTCACCGGTTTCATGTCCCTTTGTGTCGTTGATGAATTTAAACCTGTCCAGATCAATAAACAGTATTGCAAATTGTTGATGTCGCCGTCGTGCCTGAGCCAGCCCCATTTTAAGGCGGTCCATGAACATGGCCCGATTCGGCAGTTCTGTCAGCATATCATAGTGTGCCATCTGAAGCAGTTTTTCTTCGATAGTGCAGCGCTCGATAGCGATGGCAGCCAGATAGACGGCAGCCTCGAGATTTTTGATTTCCGTCTGTTCGGGTGTTCGTGGTTTGGAATAATATAAAGCAAAGGTTCCGATAACTTCTTTCCGGCTGTTGCAGATCGGCATGGACCAGCAGGAATGCAGACCATGTGCCATGGCCAGGTCCTTATAATCGGCCCATAGTGGATCAGTCGAAATATCTTCAACAATAACCAGTTTTTTACGATAGGCGGCGGTTCCACATGAGCCGGCACTGGGGCCTATTGCAGCGCCATGGATTGCTTCATTATAGGCCGTTGGCAGACTTGGTGCAGATGCACAGAGCAGATGTGTTCCTTCCTGATCCAGCAGAAGAATGGAGCTTTTTGCATCCGGATTATCCTGTTCGATCATCAGGTTGATTTTATTCAATATTTTAGTCAGTGAAGGCTGGGTTGCCATCATCTCGAGGATAGCGTTGCGGGCGAGCAAACGATCATTCAGCTGCTTTCTGACTGATACTTCCCTGCTCTGGGCTTCAATCAGTTTGAGATTCTCAAAGCGTAGCTGGAAGGAGTTGACCAGGGTTTTGTTCAATGTTCGGCTACTTACCAGAAGCGTAAAGGTGAACAGAAGCAGCAGTACTGCTACGGTGAGATGGGTTGGCGTATTTTGCAGGACAAGCCAGATACTTACAGGGAAAATGCTCAATACGCAGAACGTGGCATAGGCTACCACCATGGCCGATAGCGATTGCAATCCGCCAATGGCGATGCCGCCCAGTACAAAAAGCATGAGAATCTGATATTCGAGAGGAAGCTGAGGTATCAGCAATATGCCGGCTGAGCCCCAAACGGCGCCAGCCATTATCGATCCCGCCAGAAAATAGCGATACCATGGTTGCATATCCGGGGGTTGTGGCTGCTGTTTTTTGAATCTGGAATATAAAACAAACCGGACGATACTGACGGTAGTGATAGCGCCGCCCCAGCCTATGAGATAAATATCAGGCGTATGACCTGTCAACGCGACTACAAGAATGAATGCGACAAGCAGGGATGCAAGCAGGGCGGCAGGCAATTGCTTATAGAGCAATTTAACAAGTTCGTTGTAAACCCGATCCTGTGCCGATGACATGGGTGCTACCGCCTTGGAACATAATTTGTATTTTAGGGAGGGAATATCACGCAATACAGCTTGGTGATGTGTACAGCCCCCCCCCATCTGTTATCCAAACCCGCACACAATATAACTTTGTTTCATTATCGTCACGAATTCATGTTCAGCGCCTCTTGCTGGAAAAACATCAGTTTGAGTATCCAGCAACCGGAGACAGGCGGATCGCTGTTCCACTGCTTGTTCAGAAGGTTTTCGAACAAACAGGCCGAAAAAAAAGGAGGGCTTATGCCCTCCCTTATAGCAGTTTAATGCACTGCTTATTTTTTCTGTAGATAGAGGTAAGTAATTCCTGCAGCTGCACCGGCTCCTGTACTGCCTTCGATGACTGGCTGGAGAGAAATACTCTTGTCGCTGCCACCTATGAGAACCTGGGCACCGACACCGACACCGACACTGGCTGATGCGCCTGCCCCGATATATTTACCGGCCAGTTTATAACTGCCGCGTTTCCCGTCGGCAGCAAGAACCGTGAAAACAAGTTTGCGTGCAGTATCAAATTGTAAATTGATGCCGAGGCCAATACCTGTTTCACCGATATAATATTCGGTGCTGCTTTTGTCTGTTGAATCATATTTGCAAGTCACATCGGTTGTTGAATGGATGATCAGGTTGAGTCCACTTCCTGGGACGATATCACAGGTCAGAACACCTATTTTGGTGCCGGCGGTTGATTCTCCGGCAAATACGGGTGCCGCCATGAGCAATGATGCGGTCAAAGCCATACCTATGAGTGCTTTTTTGTTTTTCATTCTGTCCTCCTATATATTGGTATCCCGACAGTCTTAGCAATGCCTGCAAGCATTGCAGTGTAGTATTATAGATAAATTATGATAATTGTCACTATAGTTTGTGTGGGTTGAATGTATGGCATACATACGGTCTTTGTGCTGAATCAACCCCAGGTTCAATCACGCACTCTGCAAATGCAGGGCGTTTTTTTCGCAAACGGTTATGATTCGCCCATGCCAGTTATGACTTTGAACCATCTCGATAAAGCCTTCGGTCCGCAGGTGTTGCTGGATAACGTCAGTCTGTCTATCGGGCGCGGGGTGCGTATCGGACTGATTGGCCGCAACGGCGAGGGTAAATCAACGCTGCTGAAAATCATGGCCGGGATAGAGGAGAGCGATTCCGGTGAAGTAACCTTGCGGGGCAATACTCAGGTAGCCTATTTGCCACAGGATCCGCACTTTGATGCCGGGCAAAGCGTATTTCATGTGGTTGCTGAAGGTTTGGGTGATGTGGCCAGGACTTTGGAGGCATACCATGAGACACTGCAACAACTGGATGAGGGTAGTTCTGATAGTCTGTTGAAACAGATCGATGTTCTGCAGTCAGAGTTGGAACGCCTTGATGCCTGGCAATTCCATAATCGTATCGAAACAGCTATTTCAAAGCTGAAACTGGAAGCAGATCGTGATGTCGGTGAATTATCCGGGGGCTGGCTACGACGCGTGGCGCTGGCGCGAGCTGTTGTGGCGGAACCGGATGTGCTGCTGCTTGATGAACCGACCAATCATCTTGATATTGAATCGATTGAGTGGCTGGAGGATTTTGTAGCCACGTTTCCCGGCTCGGTATTGTTTATTACCCATGACCGTTATTTTCTTGATGCCGTGGCTGAAGAGATCATTGAACTGGATCGTGGAAAGCTGCGGCATTTTCCCTGTTCCTATGCCGAGTATCTGGAGAAGAAGGCGGAAATGCTGGCTGTCGAGGAAACCCAGCACCGCAAATTTGACCGGTTGCTGGCCGGAGAAGAACGCTGGATCAGACAGGGGATTCCTGCGCGCCGTACACGCAATGAAGGACGCGTACGTGGTCTGGAAGAGCTGCGTAAACAGCGTGCCGGCAGGCGCTTGCGCAGCGGAGATGTGGAATTACGCGTATCATCCGGCATCAAACCCGGCAAAATGTTGATAGAGGCGATTGAGTTATCGCACAGTTTTGGGGATACCGTGATTTGTAAATCTTTCAGCCATAAAATCATGGCCGGAGATCGGGTCGGGCTGGTCGGTGCCAACGGTATTGGCAAAACGACACTGTTGAAAATGATGCTGGGAGAATTGACTCCGGATGCCGGGCGGGTACGCCATGGCGTGCGCCTGGCCCCGGCATTTCTCACCCAGATGCGGGAACTGGATACCAAACTAAAGCTGAAGGAAGTGCTACTGCCACAAGGCGGTCATTATGTGCATATCGGTGGTCATGAACCGCGCCATATTGTGTCTTACATGCAGGACTTTCTGTTCGATAAAGAAAGGTTGAACAGCCGTGTTGCGGCTCTCTCCGGTGGTGAGCGTGGACGTTTAATGCTGGCCAAACTGTTGCTGGAACCGGCTAATTTGCTGGTGCTGGATGAACCGACCAATGATCTGGATATCGGTACGTTGACGGTGCTGGAGCAGGCCCTGGCCCGCTACGACGGTACCGTAATTCTGGTATCGCATGACCGTGCTTTCATGGATCGTGTGGCCTCACGTGTGCTGGCTTTTGAGGGTGATGGTGAAATTATCCCTATTGAAGGTGGTTATTCGGATTATCTGGCATGGAAAACGCGCCGAAATGAGGCGCTTGAACCAGCACGCCAAACTGTCAAACTTCAAAAGTCGACTGCTCCTGTGAAGCCAGCAAGGAAACAGACCAAGCTCAGTTATAAAGAACAGCAGGAACTGGAAACCCTGCCGGCGAAGATTGAAACGCTGGAAGAAGAAAAAGCAGCCATAGAATCGCGTTTTTGTCATCCGGATTATTTCACTGCTGATGCCAAAGCTTATGTGAAAGATCAGCAGCGTCTGGATGAACTGGAGCAACTGCTCGAAGTTGCCTATGAGCGCTGGCAGGAGCTGGAAGCCATGCAGGAGGCTCTGGCTTCCTGACAGGCTTGCGCTTTCGGGTTGCGGTGCACGGCTGCATTTGTGAATAGTCTCGGTTAGCTTTCCGCACCATGCCAAAGATACTTTTTCATTTCGGTGAACTTTCCCTGAAGGGCAAGAACCGATCCACATTCGAGCGCCGTATGGCGCAAAATATCAAACGTGTTCTGAAGCCTGTATTGAAACCGGCCGGGTTTCATCGCGAACACGGCCGTATGACGGCTGATCTGGAATCGATTTCGGATGAATTGCTGGATTACCTGGCCCTGATTCCGGGTATTCGAAATTTCTCCGTGGTGCATGAATGTGAACTGGAGCTGGCAGCCATGCAGGAGGCAGCAAAAAAAGCGGTACTGGCTGATTTCGGTGGGGAAGTGGCCGGTAAGCCATTTCGTGTAACCAGCAAGCGTAGCAATAAAGGTTTTCCGATTCCTTCACCTGAAATGAATTTCGAAATTGGCGGCTTTCTGAAAACGCAGTTGAATCTGGCCGTGAATCTTGATCACCCGGAAATTGATGTGCGTGTCGAAGTGGGGGCGGATGCCGCTTATATCTATACGAAGAAAATTGTCGGTATCGGGGGCTTGCCCGTTGGGACATCGGGTCGTGGCGTTGTGCTGTTCTCCGGAGGTATTGATTCGCCGGTAGCAGCTTACACGATGATGAAGCGTGGCATGGAGGTGGTGCTGGTTCATTTGTATAACAGCACAATCAATCGGGATTTTGCAAAAATAAAAGATCTGGCACGCCAGTTATCCCGTTATCAGGGCAGGGTGAAGCTGTACATGATCGATCTGGAAGAATTCCAGCGTCATGCCATCGCCGAAGTGCCGGCTGAATACCGTATGATTATCTACAAACGGCAGATGATCCGTTCTGCTGCACTGATTGCTAGGCAGGAGAAGGCGCATGCATTGGTGACCGGCGATTCGCTGGGCCAGGTGGCCAGCCAGACACTGGCTAATATTCATGCTATTTACGATGCATCCGATCTCCCGTTATTGCCGCCGCTGATTGGTGCGGACAAAGAGGAGATCATCGCACTGGGTCGGCGTATCGGTACCTATGACATTTCCATCGAGGAATATTGTGATATCTGCTCTTTCCTGATTGCCAAACATCCGGAAACCAGTGCACGTCGTTCAAAGGTTGCCGAACTTGAGGCGCGGCTGCCGCTTGAAGGGCTGGATTGCCCCACCCGGATCGTACTGTTCGATGCGGGTCGCGAACTGGATTGATTGAACTGTAAATGGATGGTCAAAGCATAAGCCTGTTGCGGAAATTCAAACGCATACTGGGCTTGTCGCTATTCTGGCTGTCATGGTTGTTGTGGGCATTGGTGATTGTTATGCCATTTGTGCTGGATGCGGAAGTCGCAACCATTGCCATGATTTCCACATCACTGCTGGTGGCGGCAGAAATCAGTTTTATTGTGAGTCTGCTGTTGCTCGGGCGCCCTTTTTACCAGTCCATCAAGCAGCGTTTGAAGTTAGCCTGGCATAAAATGACAAGCTCCGGAAAATAGATGTTAATGGCGATTATCAGCCAAAAACAGGTATTAAATATGGTGCCACAGCTGCATCTGCTGTTTTCAATGGTGGTTCACTATGATCTAAAAACCGGGCAATTTCTTTTGGCCGAAAGTCGATGTTAAGGATTACAGTGTTTGCACAACACTTTTCTTCTGCACATCCGGGGTACAAGAATTTTGCAGATAACGCTTATTTTACGGTCAGAAACTGTTTGTAATCTTCGAGCAGCGAATTCACTGCCAGCTGGTAGAAGCGTTCTCCATCTTCAATACTGGCCAGCGCCGGATTGGAGCCGATTCGACCATCCGGGAAACTGTGTCTGAAATGGCTTGCATCATAAATCTCGCCGGTTGGTGCTACGGCAGGAGTCATGGTAACCTGTTTGACAGCTTCAGGGTGAGTATAGTAACTCAGTGCCACTTCGCTGACTGTGGCATGATAACCCTCGGCATCGCCGTAGAGCTCGGCAGCCAGTGCTGCAATCGAATGATCGCGCCACCAGTTGGCCAACCGGCAACGAGGAGGATTTGTTTCAGCAGTATTTAATCCGGCATAGATTTCGGAAAAGGCGGATGTGACCGGTGCAATATTGCCACCGTGGCCGTTGAGGAAATAAAAGCGGGTAAATCCGTGTTGATGTAATGATGTGACTACATCGCATACCACCCGGATCAGGGTGGACGGTTTTAGCGTAACAGTGCCGGGGAAAGCCATATGGTGCTGCGACATGCCGTAGCTGATGGCGGGCGCGATCATGATGTTTTCGATATCAGCCATGCCGGCTGCAATTTTTGTCGGGCAGATGGTATCGGTGCCGATCAGGCCGTTGGGGCCATGCTGTTCGGTCGATCCGATCGGAATCACAATGCCGGTGGAATGTTCCAGATATGTTTCAACTTCCTGCCATGTGCTGAGAGCGAGCTGCATGTGAACCTCCGGATGAGTCGATGATGCAAGCCTACGCAGCTTGTACATCTTTGCGAACAGCTATGCTGAACATGCTATAAAAACGGATATCGGGCCGTTGACAGGGCAGGGGTGGTTCCCACTATTGGCACTCCTTTCCGGAGAGTGCTAAAAAAGTTCATCCGGGGGGTTGAATCGGATTCAACCGAATCCTATATAACAGGTTCCATATCATATACGAAAGGAGAAACAACGATGACAACTACAGTCCGTCCTTTGCACGACCGGGTTATTGTTCGCCGTTTGGACGAAGATACCGTGTCCGCTGGTGGCATTATTATTCCGGATTCAGCAAAAGAGAAGCCCATTGAAGGTGAAGTGATTTCAGCCGGTAAAGGCAAGATTCTGGAAAATGGTGACATTCGGCCACTGGATGTGAAAGCTGGTGATAAGATCATCTTTTCCAAATATGCCGGTACAGAAATCAAGCTCGATGGCGAAGACTTCCTGATGATGCGTGAAGACGACATCCTGGGTGTGATTGAATCCTGATTGAACAGATGAAGCAAGCAATCAATCTGAGTGTTTGCTTTTAACGCCCGTTGCGGGCGAAAGAATTTAAGAAATTAGAAATAGGAGAAACTAGAATGGCTAAAGACATTCATTTCGGTGAAGACGCTCGTGCTCAGATGATGGCCGGCGTTAACAAGCTCGCTGATGCTGTAAAAGTAACCCTCGGCCCCAAAGGTCGTAATGTTGTGCTCGATAAATCATGGGGTGCACCAACTATCACCAAAGATGGCGTTTCCGTTGCCAAGGAAATCGAACTGGAAGACAAGTTCGAAAACATGGGCGCACAGATGGTCAAGGAAGTTGCTTCCAAAACTGCGGATGTTGCAGGTGACGGAACCACAACCGCGACTGTGCTGGCGCAGTCCATTGCCAAGGAAGGCATCAAGGCTGTTGCCGCCGGCATGAATCCGATGGATCTGAAACGCGGTATCGACAAGGCTGTTTCTGCTGTGGTTGATGAACTGGCAAACCTGTCCAATGCAGTGAAAAATCAGGAAGAGATTGCCCAGGTCGGCACGATTTCTGCCAATGGCGATGCTGAAATCGGCAAGATCATTGCTGATGCCATGGATAAGGTTGGTAAAGAAGGCGTGATCACGGTTGAAGAGGCCAAGGGTCTGGAAACAGAGCTGGATGTGGTTGAAGGTATGCAGTTTGATCGTGGGTATCTCTCACCGTATTTCGTGACCGATACCGAGCGCATGGAAGTAACTCTGGATAATCCGTATATCCTGCTGTTTGAAAAGAAGATCTCCAATATGCGCGAGCTGCTGCCCGTGCTGGAATCTGTTGCCCGTACAG
>WFUI01000024.1 GCA_015485035.1 Mariprofundus sp. | reverse complement strand
GTTCATGCAATGCATGGCTTTTATGGTTAACTGATTCGAGCTGAAGAGCACGGTTATGGATAATTGAAATATCCCTGAGCTGATCCCAGCCCACAAATGCAATGACAAAAAATACTGCCAGCAGCCAGGCGGCAACCACCCCGGACAGGCCGCGAAAAAAAAGCATATCCTTATATCTCCAGTACAATGCAGTGGGCGCAATAGTCCGGAGTGCCAGATACGAGTTCATGGCGTGCCGGGTTATTATGCACGACTGACATTGAATGCATGGCCGTAAATACCGAAAGCCGCCTGGTTGCTGAACCGGGTATGGTCAGCAGGGTTACTCATTCTTTTTTTCCTCAGGAAAATAAATGCCACCAAAATGCTTGGTTCCGTCGGCCGTTTTGAACAGCACCAGGATATGATGTTGCCCCTTATGATCCAGATCATAAGCAGCCATATACCAGTCCCCCATTTTCATCAGCATTTTTGATTCGGATTCTCCGTTCGGGTGTACCGCCTTGGAATTGGCAACCAGATCAGTCAATACCCGGCCATCCTTCTCAAACTTGACCATTACATGGTAGTTGCCACCCTGATCCATACCTGCCGGAGCTTTCATAATGCGGAAGTTTACAATATATCCATCAATCTCCTTTGACGTGAGAAAGCTTCCATGCATCTGCCCCATATCCTGCTGATGTTGTGTGTCCATGCCCATGGCACACGGGTTATGCATATTTCCATCCATATCCCCATGATCATGAGCCAGGGCCGGCTGCGAAACAGCCATGAGCATCATGATTGCAACGACGAGTGTCGACTTTTGCATGTTATGATCCTTTTTTGGCCGGCTCTGGTACCTGGCCGGTTTTATAAATAGTGTTGAGAACGGAAACCATGTTCGGCGATGCCCACGGGAAGCCCCCGATAACTTTTTCAACAAGAATTCCGCGCCGGTTGATAATAAAGGTCTCCGGGTACTTGAATACGCCCAGCACAGGCCCTGTCAGCTGTTTGCCTGCCTTGTCCCAGAAGATAGGGAACGGGATATTATTCTTCTCGATAAACGCACTCACGTCGTCTGCATTATCATCGGCAGCCAGCCCGATCACAGTAAACTTATTGGACGGCAACAGTCGTGAGAGCCGGATCAGATCCGGCATTTCCTTGCGACACGGCGGGCACCATGTCGCCCAGACGTTCAGAATAATCACTTTGCCGGCAAACTGGTCATGGCTCCTGACCTGTTTTCCATCCAGTGTATTCATCTGAAAGATTGGCATTGCCTTGCCTTTGACCGGCATGGTGGCCCCGTTGTTTTGCTGTTCACCGGGTGAGCAGGCAGACAGCAGCCCTCCCAGTATGAGCAGGTAGAACATCTGTTTCAAATAGAAAATCATGCCTTAATACCTGTGAAATACGGTGGCTTTTCCGTCCTTATCGAAAGCCAGCACATCATAACCCTGTGGTTCCTGACCAGCCTTCTGCATTCCGGGTGACTTCATTGGCATACCCGGAGCAGTCAAACCTGCGATGTCGGGACGTTCTTTAAGCAGACGTTCCACATCGGCCGCAGGTACATGGCCTTCGATAACATAACCATCCACTATCGCGGTATGACAGGATGCCAGTTTTTGGGATACACCGAACCTTGTCTTTATGGCGTCCATATCGTCGCGTTTGTGCACGACGACGGTAAAGCCTTCCTTGCGCAAATGATCCGCCCAGCCTGTACAGCAATCACAGTTTGGTGCCTTGTACATGACCACCTCGGGCATGGCCTGTCGGGTTGCATCGGATTGTGCTGCCGTGGGTGTCAATGCGGGGGCAGTCGCAGGTGTAACCGTGGAGGCTACTCCCGACTCCGTTTTCGCGGTACTGGTTTTTGCTGTATCACTGCCTGCATCGCACCCGACCAGCAGTATCGATATTAAACCCAGTATCCAGAACAAGCCTGCTTTTCCGGTGTGGTTTCTGTTGAATTTCATATTATCTCCTTTTTTCGCTTTATATTATTACGCTCATGGAATTGTAAAATCATACCGTAGATTACCGGCAATACGATGAGTGATAGAAGTGTAGCGGTGACCATACCCCCAACCATAGGAGCGGCAATGCGCTGCATGACATCCGAACCTGTACCCGAGCCGAGGATGATTGGAATCAATCCGGCAATCACCGCGGTGGCGGTCATGGCAATCGGGCGTACTCGTTTTGCCACACCACTCTGAACCGCAGCGCTCATGGCTTCCGGTGTCAGCCAGCCTCCGGCTTGTTTCCGCCGTTGTGTTACTTCCTGATCAATGAACGTCAACACGAGCACACCGATTTCGGCAGCCACACCGGCCAGTGCTATAAAGCCGACGGCCACAGCCACACTCAGGTTAAAACCCAGCCACCAGACCAGCCAGAACCCGCCGATCAGTGAGAATGGCACAGACATCATCACAACCACCGGTGCGGTGAGGCTGCCGAAGTTGAAATAGAGCAGCAGAAAGATCAACAACAGCGTCGCCGGAATAACAATGCGCATCTTGGCGGCGGCCCGCTCCATATATTCAAACTGCCCTGACCACTCCAGCGTATAGCCGGCAGGGATCTTCACCTGTTCCGCCAGTACCTGTTTGGCTTTAGCAACATAACCGCCAATGTCCGAGCTGGATATGTCGACATACACCCACGCATTCAAGCGCGCATTCTCGCTTTTGATGGATGGTGGCCCACGAGAAGTCTTGATCTCAGCTACAGCAGTTAGCGGAATTTGTGCACCGGTCGGTGTCGGGATAAGCACCCGTTTTAAAGCATCCGGATCGCTACGATAATCCCTCGGGTAACGCAGGTTGACCGGATAACGCTCCAGTCCTTCCACTGTCTGCGTGACATTCATGCCACCGATAGCCGATTGAATGACATCTTCAATGTCGCCGATGGTCAAACCATATCGGGCGGCCTGATCGCGCTGGATATCGATATCCAGATAATAGCCACCGGCGGCACGGTCACTGAATGCTGAAGTGGTTTCAGGCAGCGTTTTGACTGCCCGCTCAATGGATTTGCCGACTTCCTGTAACACATTCAGGTCTGGCCCGGAAACCTTGATACCGATAGGTGTTTTGATACCCGTGGACAGCATGTCAATACGCGTCTTGATCGGGTAGGTCCAGGCATTGGCCAGGCCGGGAAACTTGATAGCGGCGTCCATTTCTTTCATCAGCGCCTGGGTGGATTTACCCGGGTCAGGCCAGTCCTCCTTCGGTTTCAGCCGTACAATCGTTTCCATCATCGATAATGGTGCAGCATCAGTTGCAGAATCTGCACGGCCGGCTTTACCGAACACAGACTGTACCTCCGGGAAGGTTTTGAGGATTTTATCCGTCTGCTGCACCAGCTCTTTAGCCTTGGTAATGGAAATGCCGGGGAATGTAGTCGGCATGTAGAGAATGTCGCCTTCATCCAGCGGAGGCATAAACTCCGAACCTATTTTCGCCATCGGAATCGCCATGGAAAACAGCAATCCAATAGCAATCAACAACGTGATCCAGCGATGTTTCAATGCACTGGCCAGAATTGGGCCGTGTGCCCATTGCAGGGCACGGTTGACCGGGTTTTTGTTCTCCGGCATTACCTTGCCCCGGATAAACCATCCCATCAACAGCGGCACCAGTGTTACCGCCAGCACAGCCGATCCGAGCATGGCGTAAGTCGCGGTATAGGCCAGCGGCTTGAAAAGGCGTCCTTCCTGTGCTTCGAGCGTGAAGATTGCCATATATGATACGGTGATAATCAGCAGTGAGAAGAATAGCGCCGGGCCTACCTCTCGCGAGGCTCTGGCTATAGCTTCCCAGCGTTCGGACACAGTGAGTAGGTTACCTTTATCACGTTCGGATTGCTCTAGGTGTTTATGGGCATTTTCAATCAGTACTATAGCACCATCGACCATGGCCCCGAGCGTAATAGCAATACCGCCCAGGCTCATGATATTAGCCGCTAATCCCTGCCACTGCATGAGCATAAAGGCAATCAACACGCCCAGGGGCAGGGTGATAATCGCCACCAGTGCAGAGCGCGCATGCATCAGAAACAGCATGCAGACCAGCGAAATCACTAAAAACTCCTCAAACAGTTTATCCTTGAGGTTTTCCACCGCACGTTCGATCAGGTCCCCGCGATCATAGGTTGGTACGATCTCAACACCTTCGGGCAAGCCGGACTTCAGTTCATCCAGCTTTTCCCGTACCGCTTCAATCGTGGTCAATGCATTCTCACCATAACGCATGATAATTACGCCACCGGCCACTTCGCCTTCGCCATTGAGCTCCACCAACCCTCGTCGCAGCTCCGGGCCGAGATGAATGTGTGCCACATTGCGTAGCAGAATCGGTGTGCCGTGATTATCCACACCCACCGGAATACTTTCCAGATCCGCGATGCCTTTCAGGTAACCTTTACCGCGGACCATAAATTCGGTTTCACCCATTTCAATGAGTCTGCCTCCGACATCATTGTTGGAGCGTTTAATCGCATGTTTTACTTTGGCCAGCGGAATGCCGTATTCAGCCAATGCATTGGGGTCGACCTCTACCTGATACTGTTTTATGAAACCGCCCATTGAGGCTACTTCGGATACGCCATTCACTGTTTGCAGGGCATAGCGCATATACCAGTCCTGAATTGAACGCAGCTCAGCCAGGTCATGGGTGCCGGTTTTATCGACCAGCGCATATTCATACACCCAGCCCACGCCAGTCGCATCCGGCCCCAGCGATGGCGTTACACCTGAGGGTAACCGTCCGGCCACATAATTCAGATATTCCAGTACACGCGAACGTGCCCAATACATGTCAGTACCATCTTCGAAAATGATGTAGACGACTGAAAAACCGAAAAAGGAATATCCCCGCACAACCTTGGAATGGGGAACAGCCAGCATGGCTGTGGTCAACGGATAAGTGACCTGGTCTTCCACCACCTGTGGTGCCTGACCGGCATAGTCGGTAAACACGATCACCTGTACATCGGACAGGTCGGGGATGGCATCGAGCGAAATATTTTTCACGGCAAAGCCACCTGTGGCTATCAGAATACCGGTGAAAATCAGGATGATTAATTTATTGCGAAGACTCGCATCAATGATTTTAGCGATCATGAGTCAGAACCGGTAACCACGAAGGCACAAAGACACAAAGAAACCTCAAAAGAGAAATTCATTTTGAGCCCCCCATGTTCATATTTTTCATATCCATGCTGTCCATGTTCATGTGATTCGGGGCTTCCTGCCCCTCGCCTTGCGGGTGGCCAGTGGTCATCCCATTCGGCTTTCCTGCCGAATGGTCATCCATCTTCATTCCTTTCATGTCCATGCCCTTCATATTCATGCCGCCCATATCCATGCCTTTCTTTGTGCCTTCGCGACTTTGTGGTGAATCCTGTTGTTTCGGAGCCACCATTTTGGCGGCGGCCTCACGAATGGACGATTCGGAATCAATCAAAAACTGACCACTGGAGACCACAAGTTCTCCGGCTTTCACGCCTTTGATAATTTGAATCAGGCCTTCTGCCCTGACGCCTGTTCTGACTGTACGTGGTTCAAACCGACCGGGTTCGGTCTGCACAAACAAATGTGCTTGTTTACCGGTAATCAACACCGACTCTCTGGGAACAAATACCCCGGATTTACTGAGGCTGGCTACGATAGTCACATCACCAAACATGTCCGGCTTGAGTAATCCTTCAGCATTGTCAAATTCAATACGAACCTTGTTGGTGCGTGTTTTAGGGTCCAGGTAAGGGTAGATATAGGTGATGTGCCCGGTGAAATCGTGATCAGGCAATGATGGAATTCGCAATTTCGCTTCATCCCCCACCTTTACCCAGCCAATTTCGTATTCGTACAGATCAGCCAGCACCCAGATACTGGACAGGTCAGCAATCTGGTATAATTCGGAAGCGGGTGTGACATGGGCGCCTTCACGTACACCGATTTTTGTCACCACACCTGCGGCAGGAGCGTGAATATGCATGCTTTTACGCACCTTGTGTGTTTGTTGCAGTTTTCTGATTTGATGTTCGGCAACATCAAAGAAGCGCAACCTGTCCAGTGAGGAGTCAAGCAGTCGTTTGGCCCCATCCCGGATATCGCGATAGGGGCTGTCTTTCAGCTGCTGCCAGTTGCTTAAGGCCAACAGATATTCATTTTGCGTGGCCACTAATTCGGGTGAATAGAAGGAGAGTAACATGGTGTCCTGTTGGACTGTTTCCCCTGTCTTATCAACAAACAACTTATCGACCCAGCCATCCACTTTTGGATGCAGAGTCACCAGTTTCGTTTCATCAAATGTGATGCGACCGACTGTGGTGATTTCACGCGACAAGTTTTTTTGTTCTGCCTTGCTCACACGCACCCCGATAAGCTGTGTTATCGTCGGGTCAATAACTACCGTACCGGCCGGTCCACTGCCGCCACCGGCGGCATCTTCAGCGCAGACAGGCACATAATCCATGCCCATGGGGTCTTTGGCGGGGGTTGCACTGGTAATCGACGGATTCATCGGATTACGCCACGTTAATGGCTGTGCCCCGTTTGCACACGGGCCATCACCTTTGGTTTCCTTTTTCACAGTTCCGGCCTCCTGCTGTGACGGCTGTTGTGTGGCGGAAATAAAATAGCCTCCGGACAACCCCAGCCCGAGAGCACTAACAATTAATATCATATTCTTCTTATTCATGGGTTGTCTCGTCCTTATTTAAATTCACTTTTCCTGCCGCCGCAGCCAGTCTCGCTTCTGCCTGATGAAGCGCCGAAATCTGCTGCCAGTATTGAATATCCATATTGAATTCACTGAGTTGGGCGCGTACCAGGTTGAGGAAATCCACTTTGTTGACCTGGTAACCCGCCAGCATGGAAGCTGTTGTCTGTCGAGCCTGTGGCAAAATACCTTTATCAAACAATACCACCTGGTCGCGCGCAATATGCAAATCAGAAGCGGCCGCATCGATATCCGCATCCACCTGGTTGATGGCATCTTCACGCGTGAATTGAACTTGTGCTTTTTCAGCCATGCGTTGATCGACTGCTCTGTCCTGTTTTGTGCCTGTGTATAGAGGCAGGCTCATCGTCAACATGATGGAGGCGAAGTCAGGACGCGTTTGTCGATTAACAGGGTTGATACCCTGGCGAAAACCGTAGCCGGCCCCGATATTGAAATCGGGGTAATAGTCTTTTTCAGCCAGTGCGACCATCGAATCAGCGGCTTGCACCCGCGCATCCATGGCCAGCAGCATGGGCCGGTGTTCCCGGGCCCATTGTTTAAGAGCCAGGGTTTTTTCATGCATGGCCTCCAGGTTATGGTTATCTTTACGGGTCAATGCTTCCAGGTCATGCGCATTCTGTTGCGGCAATGTAATCGCAGTACTCGCCGACCGACCCAACAGGGCATTCAACGTAGCCGCCTCACGTTCGCGGGCTGCCTGCAATTTCAGTTCCCGTTCTAATAATTTGGATAGCTCCAGCTGAGCCAGCAATACGTCCTGCTGTAAACCCTTGCCTGTTTTGTATTTTGTTTCGGCGATTCTTACCAGATTACGCAACAGATCCTGATTGTGGTGGATGATTTCGAGCGCTTTATCCAGATAGGCCAGGTTCCACCAGTGAATGCGAGTATTGCGCAACAGCACCAGCCGGAACTCCTGTTGGTTTTGCAACGCCGCTGCTGCCATGTGTTCAGCTGCTTCAGATTTCAGTCCCAGTTTGCCGGGGAACGGTAGTTCCTGCGAGAAGCCCAGTTGCATCTGGGTCATGTTTTCCTGCGTGGTGGAAAAGGAATCTATCGGTAAATTGATGGCTTTAAACGACACTTTCGGATCAGGCAAACTGCCTACCTGCGAAGGAATCGTTGCCATGGCTTCGGCTTGTTTACCGACTGCGGCCAGAGCGGGGTTCTGTTGTATAGCCAGCGCTTCGGCTTGCTGTAGCGTCAGCAGAGGCTCCGCTGCTGATAATAAGGGAATCGTCATGACGATTGCTATAATCGGTAAGGGTGCCAGCCAATGCCGGTTTTTTTTCTGGATATGCATGCAATCATGCCTCCGCTTCTTTTGATGCGCGCGCGATTTGTTTATGAACAAACGTGCGCACCACAACTCAGTCGAGCCGTGGTGTCAGAAGACGGATTAAATCAGACGCGGATGCGTTGTGTGATTGTGTAAAGGAGAGAAGATGAACGCGGTGGCCCTGTAGGCGTACGCGAAGAAAGCCGGCCTGTTGCAGTGCTGCCAAACTGCGGTGCAGCAGGCAAGCTGATAACCCCGGACAGTGCCAGCGCAATCGGGGCCATGGATGTGAAGGCAGAGCTGGACAGCTCATCGGGCTGATCACAATGGTAGCAGTTACCGGAATGATCTGATTCTTGCCCGTGATTTGATATGGGGTCTATCGATTTGGCACAATGAGCATCCATATCCGAAGTCTGAACGGATGTTGGCATCGTATGTGCTTCAGCCGTTAGCAGGCAGAACCCGCCCACCACAATCTGCACGGCAAACATCACCACCATCAGGCGGGAGAATCCACGAATATGCAGTTTGCGCGTCAGCATACGGCGTACATTAGGCTCGTAAAGATGAAAATACAATGAAATGGACTGCAGGGCTATTTAAGGATTATCGGCCCTTCATTGAAAGGGAGAACTCGGAGAGGGCCTCATCCGGCCATGTTTACATCAGCAAAAGGTCAACCAATGGTTGGCTCTATGATGATTACCATTCGAAACATTATTCTACATGCAGATTACACATGGCAAATATTGTGGGTCGATCCTGTGACAGGCCAAGTATGCGATGCATTGTTACCATGTCCTGCATCAGCGGAGATGGTAACAATACCTGTGTCAGGGCAGATAGCCTGCTTCCGATCGCGCCGGCCATGTGTGCAGCCAGCGAATCGGCATTACCGAACAATTGCACCAACAGCATTTCACGCAAGCCCAGAGTCGGGCTAATACGGACAGCACTATAATTCTGCTCAATCCCGGCCAGTTTTGCAGCCGCATCAATCGCATCATGATAATTACCCAGCGAATCAACCAGCCCCAGCCGGTGTGCATCGGTACCGCTCCAG
>WFUI01000023.1 GCA_015485035.1 Mariprofundus sp. | reverse complement strand
TTCCTTATACACAAACTTTGTGGGAAATCAGTCAAATTATACTGAGGAAATAAAGGCTCCTGAATTTAATCAGAAACCTTTATTTTTAACTTGCTAGGTAAACGGCTTGTCCCCGATTGAGCCTCTTTTCCCGGCCTGTTTTTTTATCGAAAGCCTGCATATCAGCTGTCCGGGATAAAAGAGGAATGAATGCGATAGATGACTTTATCGGCCTGATACGTAATTGTTAGGCTGTTTCCTTATTCCAGCTGACAGGTGATCCGGATCATTTATGACACATACATTTTATAACGAAACCCAGATACCCGGCGGTCCACTGGTGGTTAGTCATGCCATGCCATCGTCCCAAAGCGTGGCGCTGGGTGTTTTTGTTGATCTCGGCAGTCGCGATGAGCCCGAAGCACAATCCGGCATCACACATGCCCTGGAACATATGCTGTTCAAGGGAACCGCCCGAATGGATGTCCATCGGCTGGCTGAAAAACTGGATGAGTTAGGTGGCAATGCCAATGCATTCACATCACGCGAGCGTACCTGTTTCCATCTGCACGTATTACACGAGCACTGGCAGGAAGCACTGGATGTGCTTACATCCATGATTCGTGAACCCACCCTGCCGGAAGATGAATGGCGGCGTGAACGCGAAGTCATTTATGCCGAAATGGCCATGATTGAAGATACGCCGGAAGAGTGGATCATGGATCAGCATATAGCTGCATTGTTTCCGCATCATGAACTCGGTCGGCCTGTACTGGGTAAGCATGAATCCTTAAACGGCCTGTCCGCAGATGATCTGAAAACATATCTGGGCACGCATTACAGTGCCGGTCGATTGTTGATAGCTGCAGCCGGACATATTGATCATGCCCAGCTTGTCGACGCAACAGCCGCGCTGACATGGCAACCTGATCACCCGGAGATCATGCACAGACAACCGCCATCCGCTTTGGTCAACGGTATTCAGTCGCTGCAACGCGACGGCGAACAGGCTCAAATGGTCATTTCCTTTGACGGCATTACCGTTACATCGGAGACAAGACCACAGGCCTGGCTGGCAAATCAGCTATTGGGTGGCGGTATGAGTTCCCGGTTATTCAGGGAAGTGCGTGAGAAACGCGGACTGGCTTATAGCGTGGGGTCGCATCTAAGCATGTTGAGCGATACCGGCACCTGGAGTATCAGCTGCGGTATGGAACCGGCACGGGTTACCGATTGCGCAACAGTGATAAGCGATGTGCTGGAAAATTTTGCATCCAGTATCCATGCAGAAGAAATTGAACGTGCCAAACGACAACTGGAGGTACAATTCCGTATGGGACTGGATTCGGTGGAGGGACAAATGCTCTATCTCGGTGGCAGGCAGGATGAACCGGTGCTGTTATCGCCACTGGACTGGCTGCAACGCATTGAAGCAGTGGATGTGCATATGCTGAGAGACTGGTGTGAGGCACGATTGTCACAGACAGGACTGTGGAGTATTGCTGCACCGGCAAATGAACTGGATGCGGTTTGCGACAGGATTCGTGATAGGATCGGGCACTCACCATGTTAGCAACGCTACGAGAAGATATTCGCACCGCCTTTGATCGCGACCCGGCCACGCGTACCACTTGGGAGGTATTGACCTGCTATCCGGGGCTGCATGCCATCTGGATGCATCGTCTGGCACATCTCTGCTGGAACAGCGGCCTGCTCTGGCTTGGCCGCTTTATTTCTCACATTTCCCGCTGGCTGACCGGCATTGAAATCCATCCCGGTGCCACCATCGGCAAACGCTTCTTTATTGATCATGGTATGGGGATTGTTATCGGTGAAACCACCGAGATCGGCGATGATGTAACCCTTTACCATGGCGTTACACTGGGTGGTACGACATGGGAAAAGATCAAACGCCACCCGACCCTGCAGGATGGTGTTATTGTCGGTGCCGGTGCCAAAGTGCTGGGAGCCATTACTATTGGCGAGCAATCACGCATCGGTGCCAATTCGGTCGTATTCAAAGACGTACCGGCTCATTCCACTGTGGTCGGTATTCCCGGTACGGTGGTAGCAACAACCCAATCATTAATCGAAAATGGAAAAATTAATCTTGATCACCATCTGCTGGCCAACCCGGTGGCGGAAGCACTTGGTCACGTGCTAAAAATGATCGATGATGTCAATGCGCGCGTGGATGCATTTCACCCTGACGACTCAGGTGATCGCACCGAAGCATCCAAACAACTGGAAAAAGACCTCCTGAGTGAACAGGAAAAACTGGAACGATTCCTTGGCGGGGGCATCTGATTCTTGCCCATGGTTCAAGCGGCTGACCCGACAGGATGAAACCGCATAAACTGCCAATTCAGTGCCAGGTGCTTGATATTGTAAACGATGGCAAAACGGCGCTTTTGCCTGAGCGGGCTGCTTTTTTCAGGATGTGAATAAATCAGCATCTCTCAAAAAGATACTGATCAAACCAGGCCGGCGATCCTTATGTCCGGTTCACACCTTCGTTCTGCACGACATAAGCAGGGACAACTTTATACTTGACTAAAATAGTCGGCTTTATAATATCCGACCCTCTCATATGGTTATTGTACAACGGAGGCAGTGATGCGATTAACAAGTAAAGGCCGTTATGCCGTTTCGGCAATGGTTGATTTAAACAAGCAGCAGAATGGTCCGGTAACACTGGCCGCTATTTCGGAACGACAGTTTATTTCGCTGTCTTATCTTGAACAGTTATTCCGCTGCCTGCGTGAAAGCGGACTGGTCAAATCCGTGCGGGGTCCGGGCGGAGGGTACTTGCTGGCAAAAACAGCCAAAGACATTTCTATTGCAGAAATCATCCGTGCAGTGAATGAACCGGTACGCACGACGATGTGCGAGAATGGTGTGCGAGGTTGCCATCGTGGTAACCGTTGCGATACGCACCAGCTGTGGGAATCACTTGGACAACATATTTATCGATTCCTGGATGCGGTCAGCCTTGAACAGGTTTGCGCCAAAGATGCAGTACTGGATCATATTGAGTTGGGTAACGTTGAAGATTATCTGTCATCGAGAACGCTTCCTGAAGGCTCTGTGAAAATTGAAGCGATATCTTGACTTCAACGCCACATGTCCGCCTGTTGAAGCCGCACTGGATGCGGTAGCGCAAGCAGCCACAGAAGCTCCGGGCAATCCGTCCAGCCTGCACTGGGCCGGTCGCGCCGCCCGACGTATCGTGGATGATGCGCGGGATAAACTGGCAAAGTTTGTCGGATGCGAATCCGGTAGTGTTGTATTCACATCCGGAGGAACGGAAGCCGATAACATTGCTATTCACAGCGTGCTGGCTTCGGCGCAATCCGGACGTGTGGTATGCACGGCTATCGAACATCCGGCCGTCTTAAGACCGCTACAACACAAAACCGAACAGGGCCTTGATGTCGTTTTTGTGCGACCGGATAAAAATGGCATTGTAACAGCTGGAAACATGATTGCGGCGATCAATGACGACACGCTGCTGGTCTGCATGATGCTGGTGAATAACGAGAGTGGAGCCATCCAGCCTGTACACGAGGTTGCAGAATATTGCAGAAACCATGGCATCCCGATACTGGTCGATGCGGTACAGGCACTGGGAAAAGTACCGGTCAATTTTCAGCAACTGGATGTTGATTTCATGAGCCTGTCGGCCCACAAAATTGGCGGGATCAAAGGAGTTGGTGCGCTTCTGGTGCGCCGTGGCATCAAGCTGCTGGAGCTGACTCCAGGTGGTGGTCAGGAACGCGGTCGGCGTTCAGGCACCGAAAACGTGCCGGGTATTGCGGCTTTTGCAGCTGCCCTCGGTGAAATCGATTTCAGTTCCTTTGCCGCAATGCGTGATGCCTTTGAGGAACAACTGAAAATACAGATCCCCGAAGCAAGGATTATATCGGAACATGCATCACGTGTTACCAACACCAGCCTGATTATTTTGCCGGGCATGGACGGTGAAACGCTTTTGATGCAACTGGACCTGGCCGGTTTTGCCGTGGCATCCGGTTCAGCCTGCTCGTCGGGCAAACGTGAACCATCCCATGTTCTGATGAGCATGGGGATGAATGAATCAATGGCACGCAGTTCGATCCGGATCAGTTTCGGGCCGGGAAACAGTATCGAAGATGCCAAAGCGCTGGTGGCTGCACTGGTCAACAGTCGCAACCGTCTCAAAGGCATGGCCGGTCTTGCAGTATAAATCATGGAGATCAAAGTGGATATTGAATTAACATCGGCAGCGATTGCCAGAATAAAAAAAATACTCGCAGATGCACAAAAAAACGGCCTTCGTCTTGCTGTGCGGCCGGCTGGCTGTTCCGGTCTGGAATATGTCATGGAAACCGTCAATGAAGCCCGAGCCGGTGATCTGGTCAAATCGTTTGAAGGCTTTGACCTGTATATTGACCCAGAGTCTTATAAAACAGCATTAACTGGCCTGAGACTGGATTTCCAGCAGGATGTGCTTACTTCAGGATTTGTTTATCACAACCCGAATCAGAAAGGCGCTTGTGGCTGCGGCGAATCATTTTCTGTTTAATTTACATATGGAACCGATTCACATTTAACCGACTCTATTCTCTTTTTCGTCAGGCAGGCTAGGCTAACCCCTTCATTACAAGGAGTTGCCATGTCAAGCGTACTATTATCCATTTCAGGTCATGATCGCCCCGGTATTGTCCGTGATGTGGCAGAGGCATTGCAGCATCTGAATGCCAATATCGAAGACTCATCAATGACTGCACTGCGTGGTCGCTTTACGATGATGCTTATTGTGCACTTGTCCGAGAATATCAGTCTTGGCGAACTCAAAGCCGCATTGGCCGCACTGGAGCAGCGCACACGATTAACCGTTCAATCGCAACCCATCTCCGATGAAGAGGCAAGCACTCCGTCACAGGAGCCGGATCATGTGATTACCGTGCACGGCGCGGACAAGGTTGGTATTGTCTACGCAGTCACGAATGCTCTGGCGACGCTGGGTATTTCGGTTGTGGATGTATCCACCCAGTCCCGGAATTCGGAGCGAGGCCATGTCTATATGATGGTTCTGGAAGTGGCTGCCGGCGATCAGAGCAATGCCATGAAATCGGCGCTGGACGATGTAGCTAAAAAAATCGGTGTTGATGTGGATATCCACGAACTCGATGATGCTGTTCTATAGTAATATCTGACCCATCCATTCAACTGCCCCTTGTCTGTTCAGAAAATACTGATCCACCCTGATGAGCGTCTGCGCCGGGTCTCTGAAGCCATTGCATGCTTTGACCCGAAGCTTGAGAAGCGATTTGAGGAACTGGAGCAAACCATGCGATCCGGAATCGGAGGTGTGGGTATTGCTGCACCTCAGATTGGTGATAACAGACGTTTCATCATCGTAGACTGC
>WFUI01000022.1 GCA_015485035.1 Mariprofundus sp. | reverse complement strand
GAGAATAATGCATGCATGCTGTTTTGCAGCAGCAGGCATGTTGCCTTTTTTAGTAGGAAACAATGCCTATGCTGCAGGCGGAATGGTTAGTCCTGCAGCTGCGGCACTACAGCCGGCAGTCGTCAAGACGATCGCACCTTCATTTACGTTTACCAACACTCACCATGTTATTGCCGGTGTGGCGTTGAGGAACAGAGGTGGTGGTACGATCGCGGTGCGTGGCGTACCCTTCAGGGTAGGTATTGTCAGGGCATTTATGTACTGGAACTATGCTGATCGTCGTACAGTTGGCAGTCCCAGGTCTGTGGCGCAGCTGAATGGGCATCGCGTCGTAGGTGTGAAGGTTGCGGACAATCCGGACTTGTGCTGGGGAACATTGGGAACGCATACCTATCGGGCTGATGTTACCAACCTGTTGAGCAGGCGTCCGATAAACGGTGACTATGTTGTCACGATTACTAATCCAGATGCAGTATTCACCAATGGCGAAGATCCTTGGAAAGCTGCTGGCCCTACTACGCTGAAGATGAATGGCGCCCATCTTGTAGTATTCTACAGATCAGCTGTTTTGGCTGGTCCAACGTATCTTTACGATACCCTTAGCTTTGCGGCATCGACGGGAACACCTGCTACTTATACGTTGACTCATCCTCCCCTGACTGGCTTTGGACAGTATTCGATGGCGGGTGCGGATGGACAGCGGGGTGGTGGTCATACCAATACCTCATCAAATGAAGTCGGCAAATTTAATCTCTTGCAGATGTCAGGTCCGCCAACTGCAGCAAGTGACTGGGATGGTGCTGCCGGCCTGCCTTTGCCGCAGCTCTATGATGTGCATACGCATCAAGTCTCCTTTGGAGGAGCTTCTACTCTGAACGATATAGTCTCCTATACCAATACGGGTGACTGCTGGGCTCCGACAACATTTGTGCTTGATCAGTAAATAACGAAACAATGCGCCGGTTCGGTGTGTAACAATAAACCCTGCAGCGTTGATCGCTGCAGGGTTTTTTTGTGTTGAGTCATTGAATCAATATGGCGGATACGATTGCATTCAAAAATATAATGTAATTTTTTTCTATTGAAATGCGACAAAAAAACTATGTTTTACACGTTATAATTTTTTCATGTTCATATTGTCCGGAGGTGTGTGATGCGAGTTTCTTTTGTGATGATATTGCTGTTCCCAGTGCTTGGCTTGCTATCATGTACAGCCCAGAATGAGAGTGCGAACAATACAGACCCAAATGTTCAGGATTCTGCATCCCTGGTGCAGCAGGGTATGAAAATATATCTTGATCCGCTGACCGGCAAACCGTCTATGCCTCCTGCGGGTCCAATAGCCCCTGCAGGTGCAGGCCTGAATACATCCTCCCAAGGACTTGTCGAACAACCATTGCCGGGCGGCGGTGTAAAGGTGGATCTTAAAGGACGATTTCAGAGCAGCACTACAGCATCGGTAAAGGAGGATGGTTCTGTAGTGGTTGAGCATTTGCCGGCAGCCAAGACCAGAGCTTTACCGAATGGAGAGTAAGATGGCATTCCGGCAGTTTTGCGTGATATCAATCAAATACTCAATATTTTCTTTTGTCGTTGTTATGGTGCTGGTGATGGCACTTCCAGCTCGGGCGGCGGTGATTCAAATCGTCAACATTAATGCACCAGGGGTTGGGTTTAACGATACGACACCATTTACTCCGGTTGGCGGTAATAATGCAACAACACTTGGCCAGGCAAGGCTCAATGCTTTTCAGTTTGGAGCCAATCTCATTGGAGCGCAGTTGTTGAGTGGCCTAACGATCAAAGTACAGGCAAAAATGATTCCTATGGGAGGCGGGCCAAACAGTGCGATTTTAGGGTCGGCTGGCCCAATATCAGTTTTTCGTGACTTTCCTGGTGCGCCACAACCGGCAACCTGGTATGTGCAGGCGCTGGCTAATAAGTTGAGTGGAGTAGATCAGGATCCGGCAAACAATGATATTAATGCTCAGTTTAACTCTGATGTAGACGGACCTTTCGTGCTGGGAGCGAGAACCTGGTATTATGGACTGGATGGTAACCCGCCAGCAGGAGATATTGAATTCGTCACCGTTATTTTGCATGAGATCATACATGGCCTCGGGTTCCTTACATTGGTGGATTTGGCTACTGGGAGTAAATTTTTGGCTACTGATGATGCTTTTATGAAACACCTTGAACATCATGGCGCTGTTCAACCGACATATCCGCTCATGACAAATGTTCAACGTGTTATTGCTAGCACGTCGGTGAATATGTTGCATTGGACAGGGGCTAATGTTGTAGCTGCCAATGGTGGTCATGCAATCATGTTTGCGCCGAATCCTCAGCAACCTGGCTCATCCGTATCGCATTTCGATGAAGCAACCACGCCACTTGAACTCATGTCTCCATTTGCCAATGGTGTCCAGCATAATATTGGTATGGCAGCTCAGCTGTTAACTGACATAGGTTGGGGCAGTGTGGGTAGGCATGCTACACCCAATGATTTCAACGGTGATGGCAAGAGCGACATTCTGTTCCGCGAGACAGCCCCGACCGGGCGCACGCTGATGAAGCTGATGAATGGCCGGGCACTGATTAGTCAGGCGTTTGTGTCCAGTCTGCCTGCCTCGTGGCCCCTCGTCGG